>JANXRI010000091.1 GCA_025353085.1 Betaproteobacteria bacterium | reverse complement strand
AAAGTAGCCGCGAGCCGGCCGAGCACTTTATCCTGTGCATCGACCACGTACCAGTCGTGGGTGACTTCGTGGGGCTTAGCTGTAAATGTCTTCATATCCGAACGCCTTGCCTTGCTATGTTGGTTTGGCCCGTCGCGCTGCGTTTATAAACAAGGGCGAGCGACAGAAAGCCTTGGATTATATGGTAAATCTCGATTCGCTGTCAAACCCGACGCGCTTACGTTAATACCTTCCAAAACAATCTTGTCACTGAGCCATCCGGACGCAATTAAAGAGGATTCGGAGCAAATAACTGTGTGGCCCGACGTCGACGGTTGTTCCTTAACGCATCCGCTTGCCGTGAATTTTTTGGATCAGTTTGGTATTGTCTGAAATCGCCGTGAACCAAGGAGCAGAATGAAAGCCAGAATCAAATGGGTTGAAGACGCGTGCTTCGTCGGTGAATCGGGCAGCGGCCACGCGATCGTCATGGATGGCGCGCCCGAAGGCGGCGGACGCAATATCGGCATGCGACCCATGGAGACGGTCCTGCTTGGCGTCGGCGCCTGCACTGCTTATGACGTCGTGCACATCCTGAAAAAATCGCGCGCCGCGATTTCAGATTGCTCGGTCGATATCGATTCGGAGCGGGCGACTGAAGACCCCAAGATATTCACGCGCATCCATTTTCATTTTGTGATTACTGGCAAGGATTTAAAGCCGCGGCAGGTCGACCGAGCTATTCATCTGTCGGCGGAGAAGTATTGCTCGGCGTCAATAATGCTCGCGAAGTCCGCGACGATTACGCACGATTACGAGATCAGGGAAGCCTGAGGTTTTCACCCCCGTAACGCGTGCAAACGGGGGCGTCACGCCAGACCGACGCCAAGCCGGCTGCCGATCAGATAAGTGACGCCGCCGGCCGTTGCGCCGATTGCCAGCATACGCGCCCCGCTCATCCAGGCGCTGCGCCCGGTAAATAGCGACAGCGTTGCGCCGACCGCAAATAACGCAACCGCTGTGAGCGCAATGACCGCGAGCAGGCTGTTCTTGCCGAGGCCGAAAAAAAACGGCAGCAGCGGAATCACGCCACCTATTGCGAATGAAATGAAAGATGACAGCGCGGCGCCCCACGGTGAACCGAGATCTTCGGGATTGAGCCCGAGTTCCTCCCGCGCAAGCGTGTCGAGCGCACGTTCCGGATCTGCGATGATTTGGCGGGCCATGCGGAGCGATTCGTCGCGATTCACCCCGCGAGCCTCGTAGATCAGCGCCAGCTCGAGCGCTTCTTCTTCGGGATATTCGGCGAGCTCGTCGCGTTCGAGCCCGATTTGATACTCATACATTTCGCGCTGCGAGCGGACTGACACGTATTCGCCCGCAGCCATCGAAAATGCGCCGGCGACCAGCCCCGCCACACCCGTCAGAAGAACAGTCGCGGTGTCGGCGTTGGCACCGGCCACGCCGAGAATCAGACTCGCATTGGAAATGAGTCCGTCATTGACGCCGAACACGGCGGCGCGCAAATTCCCCCCGCCCGAAAGCGCGCTGTGATGGCCCTTGTCATCTACCTGATGCGGCACGACTTGACCCGAACTGCTCGCGTATACCGACATCCCGCGGACTTTCATTGCCGCGAGCACTGTGCGCAGGCGGCGCGGGCCGTGTCGCCGCAAGAGGCCGGCAACCACGCGGGAGCGCACATCCGGGGCGAATGCAGGGATCGCTGCGCCCGCCGTCCGTGCTTTCTTTTCCCAGATCGCAGCCTGACCCTCGGCTTCGCTGGCCAAACCCATAAAAAGTTTCTCGCGCGGCGTGCCTTTTTCGCAGGCGGCGACCACGCGGTAAAGATAGGCCGCGCGTTTTTCTTCTGTCCAGCTGACGATCTCGTTCACGGCCTGACTCCACCCGGCGTAATCCGCGTGTAGGTATACCAACAAGCGCAACCGGTCGCGACTAATGCCGCCATGCCCCCCGCCAGCCCAAGAGCGTTCGCCGACAGAAAGGGCGACAACAAACCGGCCGCCACGCCCGAGAAAAAACTTTGCTGTGCGCTTTGCAGCGAGGCCGCAAGGCCGCGATTATCGGGAAATAAATCAAGCGCCAGCAACGTCACACTGGGCATCGTGAGAGCCATGCCGATGGCATAGATCATCACCGGCGCGACCGTCCACGGCAATGCCGGCGGAAAAATGGCGTGATAGGCAAAATTAAACGCCGCTGCCGAGAACATGATCGTGTAGCCGTAGCGGACAGTGCGTTGCGGCGAAACTTTGCCGGCTAATTTGCCGGACAAAAACGCGCCCACTACGACGCCGGCAATGCCCGGCACAAACAACCACGCGAATTGGTTTTCACTGAGTTTGAGCAAGTTGTAAATGACTGCCGGAGCGGACGCAATGTACAAGAAACATCCAGCGAAGTTCAAGGCGATCGCGGACGACAGCAAGCCGAACCGGAGGCTGGCAAACAGTTGCAGATAATTCAGGAGCAGAGGCCGCAGCGCGAAAGGCTGTCGCTTGGCCAGCGGCAGGGATTCGGCGAGCCTTGAATAACAGGCCATAAAAAGCAGGCTCGCGAAGAGCGCCAGAAAAATGAAAATCGAACGCCAGCCAAACCAGACTTCAAGCCAGCCGCCGAGTACGGGCGCGATGGCGGGCGCGAGACCGAAAATCATGGTCACCATCGACATGACGCGTTGCGCTTGATGTCCGGGATAAATGTCCCTGATCATCGCGCCTCCCGCCACCATACCAGTGCCTGCACACATCCCCTGCAGGGCGCGGAATAGCAGTAATTGCGGCAGACTCTGCGCCAGCGCGCAGCCAATCGAGGCGCCGGTAAATAAGAGTAGTCCGACGAGTATGACCGGACGCCGGCCGAACGAATCGGTCAGTGCGCCGTGAAACAACATCATGCCCGCAAATGGCAGCAAATAAGCCGAGAGCGTTTGTTGCAACTCCAGGTTCGTGGCCTCGAATGCGCGTCCCATGGCGGGAAACGAGGGCATATAAGTGTCGATTGAGAACGGGCCGAGCGTCGCCAGGCCCGCGAGCATCGCGGCGAGCACCAATGTCGCGCGGTCTCTTTGTTGTTGCGCAGTCACGCCTGGCATGAGCGGTGTCGTGATCGCGGCAGTGGCAGTGGCATTGGCCAATTATAGTCGCGCGCTACTTCACCCCTTCAGTGTCGATCGAAGCGGCGAAATTGAATTGCTTCGGCCACGTGCGCACTCGCGATTAATTGCTCGTTCGCGAGATCCGCGATGGTTCGCGCGACCTTTAACACGCGATGATAGGCTCGCGCGGTCAAGCCGAGCCGGCTGATAGCCTGCTTGAGCAGCGCAGCGCCAGGCGGATCGGGGACGCAAATTTCATCGATTTCACGGGTCGATAATTTTGCATTGGGTTTGCCCTGGCGCGCGCGTTGACGGCCAGCCGCAGCTTCGACGCGGCCGCGGACGATTTCGCTTGATTCGCCGCCCGCCACTCGCACGAGATCCTGCTCGGCCACCGCCGGGACTTCAATTTGCAAATCGATGCGATCGATCAACGGCCCTGACACGCGGCCGCGATACCGCGCAACCTGATCCGGGGTGCATCGGCATTTCGCGGTGTAATGTCCGAGGTATCCGCAAGGACATGGATTCATCGCGGCGATCAACTGGAACTCGGCGGGAAAGTCCGCTTGCCGCGCCGCTCGTGACACAGTGATGCGTCCAGATTCGAGCGGCTGCCGCAACACTTCGAGCACATTGCGGTTGAATTCCGGCAATTCATCGAGAAACAGCACGCCGTGCATCGCCAGCGAGATTTCGCCCGGGCGCGGATTACCGCCGCCGCCGACCAGCGCAACACCGGAGGCGGTATGGTGCGGCGCGCGGAACGGCCGACGCCGCCAGTTGCGTAAATCAAAACCGGCGCTACCAAGCGATTGAATCGCGGCCGCACGCAACGCCTCATCCTGTGTCATTGGCGGCAGGATACCGGCGAGCCGGGTCGCGAGCATGGTTTTACCCGAGCCCGGCGGCCCTACCATGATGAGACTGTGTTCGCCCGCCGCGGCAACTTCCAGCGCGCGTTTGGCGTGCGCTTGCCCTTTGACGTCAGCGAGATCGGGAATTGGCTCACTTTGGATCTCCGGCACCTCTCGGCAAAGCGCGAGCTGTTCGCGTCCCGCCAAATGCGCGCATACCTCAAGCAGATTGCGCGCGGCGTATACCCTGGCACCTTCAACGAGCGCTGCTTCAGGTCCATTCACCTGCGGCACCACGAATGCGCGGCCGTCGCGGCTGGCGCCATACATCATCGCGAGCGTGCCGCGGATCGGCCGCAATTCTCCGGTTAGCGCCAGCTCTCCCGCGAATTCATATTCGGTAAGACGCTCGGAGGGCAACTGGCCTGATGCGGCGAGTATGCCTAGCGCGATCGGCAAATCGAAGCGGCCGCTCTCTTTAGGCAGATCCGCCGGTGCGAGGTTGATTGTGATGCGTCGCGCCGGAAATTCGAAGCGCGCGTTTTGCAGCGCGGCGCGGACGCGATCTTTCGATTCCTTCACCTCCGCCTCGGGCAGGCCAACGATGGTAAAGCTCGGCAATCCGTTGGCGAGGTGAGCTTCCACCGTCACGAGCGGCGCGTCCATTCCGGCGAGTGAGCGGCTATATAAGACAGCAAGCGACATGGAGGCCCGGGGCGAAACCGGTTTACTTGTAGAGACAAGCGGTTTAACGCCCGGAGTGCGCTGACGTAGCTAGGCCTTTAGTCTTAGAGCGCGCAATTGAACGGTGCGCGCACTCCACAAATTAAAGTTTTCGGCCTTGTTCCAGCGCCGCGAGTTGTGCCTCAAGTGCAGCTAATTTTTCGCGAGTTCGCGCAAGAATTTCCGTTTGAATATCGAACTCATGCCGTGTCACCAAGTCGAGTCGCGCGAACATTGACGTCAACATTGCACGCGTATTTGCCTCAATGTCCCGTACGGGTGTCCCCGCGAATAAATTCCTCATTTTTGCGCTGAGCTCATCGATAAATTGCTGGTTAAGCATGAAATTTCTCCAAAGCGGTGGAAGAGTCTCGCGATTCTAGATTAACCAAATGAACTGCGGGACGTCGAGTTGACGCTTGCGAACACCTGCGATGCGATCACACGCCCGCACCATGGTGGTGCGGGCGTGCGCCCTGCGCCTCAAGTAAGTGCAAAAGGTTATCTGACCGTATCAGATTGCACACAGTAAGTCGCTCCTTTACAGCCACTTATCGATTGGCACGATACCTGCTGTGAGCAACGCCGAAGCACCGACTATTATTGTTAATAACGAAAGGGATGATCATGTTGAAGAAAGCACTCAAAGCCGGCGCGTTGGCTGCAGCTTTAGCGCTACCGGGCTTTGCGTTCGCGCAGGCAGGACCTGCGGATGGGAAGCCTGCCGAGAAACCTGCCGACGCCAAACCCGAAGAACCAAAAGCGCCTTATACGCTAACCGGTAATTTCGGAATTTTTAGCCAGTACATATTCCGTGGACTGAGCCAAACCGGCCGCAAACCGGCCGCGCAGGGCGGTTTCGACTTTGCGCACGAGTCCGGCTTTTACGCCGGCACTTGGCTGTCGAACATAAGCTGGCTCAAGGAAAACGCATCGACCCCCGGAATAACCCAGGGTATATACGGCGAAGGTGGGAGCCTTGAAGCGGACTTCTATGGCGGTTACAAGTGGAACCTGCCGAGTGACTTCGTCCTGGATGTCGGCACGCTTTACTATTACTACCCGGGCGGCATCAATCCGGGTTATCGGGCAACGTTGGCCGCCGGAGCCAACGTTCCGAAAGCAGACACGTGGGAAGTCTACATTGCGCCCACCTGGAAATGGGTGACCTTCAAGGCTTCTTACAGCGTTCTGGACCACACGTTCGCCGTGGACAGATCAAGAGGCAGCTATTATCTGGACCTGTCCGCGAACCCACCGATAGGCGAGACCGGCTTCACGCTGAATCTCCATGTGGGTTATCAAAAATATAAAGGTACTGATCCGCGCAATATATTCGGCGGCGTCGTTCAAAGCAATGACACTATCGACAGCTATAAGGACGTCAAGGTCGGGGTGACTTACGCGCTGCCGAAAGACTTCAGCGTGGGCGCGTTCTACTCGAAGGGCTTCAGCGTTAACAAACTCGGTTACGGCGGAGTCACCGATACGCCTGCGGGCCCTTATCCGAACGACATTGCCAAGAGCACGGGCACGGTCTTCGTTCAGAAAACCTTTTAACAGCAACAATGCGGGGCCGGCAGCGCCGGCCCCATTTTCGGGGAACTCCAATGAAACTAGTCACTGCAATCATCAAGCCGTTCAAGCTTGACGAAGTGAGGGAGGCACTGTCCGCGATCGGCGTGCAGGGCATCACCGTCACTGAAGTCAAAGGCTTTGGCCGGCAAAAAGGACATACCGAGCTTTACCGCGGCGCCGAATATGTAGTGGATTTCCTGCCGAAGGTGAAAATCGAGGCCGCCATCAAAAGCGAGATGCTCGACCAGGTTGTCGAAGCCATCGAAAAATCAGCCAACACAGGCAAGATTGGCGACGGAAAAATCTTCGTATTCGAACTTGAGCAGGTTTACCGCATCCGCACCGGCGAAACCGGCTCGGACGCGCTATAAGGGAGAACCAATAATGAAACGTCTGTTATCAGTACTCGCGCTGGCCGGCGCCTTCTGTTTTAGTGCCGCACTTCCCGCCTACGCGCAAGATAAGGCAGCGGACAAGCCCGCCGCCGAAGCACCCGCGGCGGCGGCACCGGCTGCTGCCGCCGCGCCTGCCGCAGCATCTGCAACGCCGACACCTGCGCCAACGCCCAACAAGGGCGATACCGCGTGGATGCTTACCTCAACCGCACTCGTGTTGTTGATGAGCGTGCCGGCGTTGGCGCTCTTTTATGGCGGCCTCGTGCGCAGCAAGAACATGCTGTCGATGCTGATGCAGGTGTTCGTGACGTTCTCTTTGATCACGGTGCTGTGGTGTGTCTACGGTTATAGTCTCGCCTTCACCGAGGGTAACGCGTATTTCGGCGGCCTCGACCGGCTGTTCCTGAAAGGAACCTTCGATGCGATGAAGGGTGAATTCGCGATGGGCACGACGTTCAGCAAGAACACGCCGATGTACGAACTGGTGTTCGTCGCGTTCCAGGCGACATTCGCCGCGATCACCTGCTGCCTGATTCTGGGCGCAGTGGCCGAACGCATGAAGTTTTCCGCGGTGCTGATTTTCATGGTGATCTGGTTCACGTTCGCCTACGCGCCGATGGCGCACATGGTCTGGTTCTGGATGGGACCTGATGCGTACACCGATCCGAAACTCGTCGATGAACTAAACAGCAAAGCCGGTTTGATATGGCAGTGGGGCGCGCTCGACTTCGCGGGCGGCACGGTCGTTCACATCAACGCGGGGGTAGCCGGCCTGGTTGGCGCCTACATGCTCGGCAAACGCATCGGCTACGGCAAAGAAGCAATGTCGCCGCACAACCTGACGATGACCATGATCGGTGCTGCGATGCTGTGGTTCGGCTGGTTCGGTTTCAATGCCGGTTCAGCGCTCGAAGCCAATGGCACTGCCGCGCTCGCCTTCATGAACACCTTCCTCGCCACGGCGTGTGCGGTGCTGTCATGGATGTTCGCCGAGTGGATGTTCAAGGGCAAGCCGTCGATGTTGGGCGCGGCGTCCGGTGCGGTTGCAGGACTCGTCGCGATCACGCCGGCTGCGGGCAACGTGGGGATTCCGGGCGCCTTCGCGATCGGCCTGATCGTTGGTCCGCTATGCCTGTGGGGTGTAAATGGACTGAAGAAAATGCTGAATGCGGATGACGCGCTCGACGTCTTTGGCGTCCACGCGCTGGGCGGTATCTTCGGCGCGCTCGCAACCGGCGTTTTCAACTCGCAAGAACTGGGCGGGCCTGGCTTGGTCACCGATTGGGTAACGGCTAAGGTCGGCTCTATCCCGATCATGGACCAGTTGCTGATCCAGGCTAAGGCGGTTGGCGTGACTGTCATCTGGACGGCGGTGGTTGCATTCATCGCGTTCAAGATTGCGGACATCATCGTCGGCCTGCGCGCCAGCGAAGAAGTGGAACGCGAAGGACTCGACATCAATGAGCATGGCGAGTCGGCGTATCACATGTAATAAGCCGCTTGGCACGATTAAATGGGCGCCTGCGGGCGTCCATTTTTTTCGCTGCTTTACGGCGAACCCGCGCCAGGTTGGTGATGGACCCGGTTTGTTACAATACCCGCCCCGCAAAGCTGCGAGCTGACATGACTACCGTTCCGCACCTGACCACCGCACTGACCGGCCCTCTACTCGAGCTCGAGCGCAGCATCCTCAAAGGTATGCCCGACATCGAGCATTGGTTTCGTAACCAGTGGCAGGCGCATACGGCACCGTTCTATGCGTCCGTGGATTTACGCAACAGCGGCTTCAAGCTGGCGCCCGTCGACACTAATCTGTACCCCGGCGGTTTCAACAATTTGAACCCCGAATTTAGTGCGCTGTGCGTGCAGGCCACGATGGCGGCAGTCGAAAAAGTCTGCCCCGACGCGCGCGGCGTGCTGCTGATACCCGAGAACCACACGCGCAACACGTTCTATCTGCAAAACGTCGCGGCTTTGCAAAAAATTCTGCGGCATGCCGGCATGATCGTGCGCATTGGCACGCTTCTGCCTGAAGTCACCGCGCCCGCCGACATCGTGTTGCCGGACGGCGGCAAACTCACCCTCGAGCCAATCGAGCGCCACGGCAACCGGCTTACGATCGACGGCTTTGATCCGTGCGTCGTGCTGCTAAACAACGACCTCTCATCCGGTCTGCCGGACATCCTTAAAAATCTCGAGCAGACTGTGTTGCCGCCGTTGCACGCGGGATGGTACATGCGACGTAAATCCAATCATTTCGGCGTGTACAAGGAAGTCGCGACCGATTTCGCCAAGGTTCTCGGCATCGACCCGTGGTCCATCAATCCGTATTTCGAGAAATGCGGCAAGATCAATTTCCACGAGCGCAAAGGCGAGGAATGCCTGGAGGGCTATGTGTCGGAGATACTGACCGATATCCGCGCGAAATATGCCGAATACGGCATCAAGCAAGAACCCTTCGTGATCGTCAAAGCCGATGCCGGCACCTATGGCATGGGTATCATGACCGTGAAAGATCCAGCGGAAGTGCGCGGGCTAAACCGCAAGCAACGCAACAAGATGGCGGTCGTCAAGGAAGGCCTCGAAGTGCACGAAGTGCTCGTGCAGGAAGGCGTGTACAGCTTTGAAACCGTCAACGACGCGGTCGCCGAACCGGTCGTATATATGATCGACCATTTTGTCGTGGGGGGTTTTTATCGCGTGCATTCAAGCCGCGGCCAGGACCAGAGCTTAAACGCGCCGGGCATGCAATTCGTGCCGCTCGCCTTCGAGAAGCCGTGCTACTCGCCGGATCCCGACGATCCGGCTTGTCCGCCCAATCGTTTTTACGCATATGGCGTGATTGCGCGGCTTGCGCTCGTAGCGGCTGCGCTTGAACTCGAGCGGACTACACCCGTCGCCGCGGCCAAACCGGGCCCTCACTTGCGCGCCGCCGAAATCTGATTCCGCGCGCCGTGCCCGCATGAAAATCGCTTTCATCGTCGACCCGCTCGACGAATTCAAAATCTACAAAGATTCGACGTTCGCGATGATGCGCGAAGCGGCGGCGCGCCAGCATGACCTGTATACGCTGCAGCAGGAGGACGTGGTCTGGGAATCGGGCGTCGTCACGGGCTACGCGCGAAAACTGCAGCTGACCGGTGAACCGCACGCGTGGTATCGGAGCGACGCCAGCGCAGCGCTGCCGCTCAAATCATTCGATGCAGTCGTGATGCGCAAGGACCCGCCATTCGACATGGAGTACGTTTACAGCACTTATCTGCTCGAATTAGCGCAGTCGCAAGGCGCGCGCGTCTTCAACAATCCGCGCGCGATCCGCGACTGCAATGAAAAGCTGACGATTGCGCGCTTTCCGCAGTTCACCGCGCCCACACTCGTCACGCGCCACGCCCGCCTGATCCACGAATTTCTGGCCGTTCACGACGATATCATTCTAAAACCCCTCGACGGCATGGGCGGCACGTCGGTATTCCGCGTGACTGCCGTTGACCCAAATCTCAATGTCATTATCGAGACGATCACGCATTACGGCCGCCGCACGATCATGGCACAACGCTATATTCCGTCGATCGTCGATGGCGACAAGCGCATATTGCTGATCGGCGGCAAGCCGGTGCCATTCGTATTGGCACGCATTCCGAAACCCGGCGAAACGCGCGGCAATCTGGCGGCCGGCGGCACTGGTGTGGCGCGTGAGCTGACGCCGCGCGATCGCGAAATTGCCGAGACGCTGGGGCCGCAGCTCGAGGCGCAAGGCTTGCTGCTGGTCGGCCTCGATGTAATCGGCGACTACCTGACGGAAGTCAACGTGACGAGCCCGACGTGTTTTCAGGAAATTACCGAGCAATCAGGCTTCAATGTCGCCGCCATGCTGCTCGATGCGCTCGAACACGCGGTAGAACATTGATTGGATACGCGTTCTCCATGCAACCCGGCGGCGCAATGCCGGCATGCCGACGGAGTATAATTTTGCCTGTCCGAACGCCACCTCGCGAGACCGCATGATCGGCATTTTGATCCTCACGCACGGCACGCTCGGCGAAAGCCTGATTCATTGCGCAAGCCACGTGTTGAACAAACGTCCACCCCGCCTGAAACAACTCGGCGTTACCGCGCAAGACGACCCCGCGTTGATGCTGCCGCAGGCGCGCGCGCTAGTGAAGGAACTCGATGATGGCGCCGGCGTGCTGATTCTGTCCGACATGTACGGCGGCACGCCGAGTAATCTCGCCTCGAAGCTCGTGGTGCCCGGCAAAATCGAAGCGGTCGCCGGCGTCAGCCTGCCAATGGTCATTCGCGTGCTCACTTACCGCGATCGCGACCTGCAAACCATCGTGACCAAAGCCATCAGCGGCGGCTGTGACGGCGTCATCCGCGTGCCCATGTTCAAACTCCATAATGCTGCAACGGGAAGCTGAAATCATCAACAAGCTGGGCCTGCACGCGCGTGCATCGGCCAAGCTGACACAATTGGCGGGCGAATTTAAGAGCGAAATTTGGGTCGCCCGCAACGGCAAACGCGTCAATGCCAAAAGCATCATGGGCGTGATGATGCTCGCTGCAGCCAAAGGCGCGACCATCAACATAGAGACCGACGGGACCGATGAAGAAGCGGCCATGACGGCTCTCACCGGCCTGATAGCGGATTATTTCGGAGAAGGGGAGTAAGCAAGGATGAAGGATGAATTCATGGCAGCCCTTGCGAGTGCCGGCCTTACTTCATCCTTCATCCTTCATCCTTCATCCTTAACGAGGGCGAAGCCCTCGTGAGCTTCACCATGCACGGCATCCCGGTGTCCGGCGGCATCGCCATCGGACACGCGCACCTGGTATCCCATGCCAGGCTTGAAGTCGCGCATTACGCGGTGCCCGCACCCCAGATTGACGAGGAAGTAGCGCGGTTCGATATGGCGCTGCAGACCGTGCGCGCCGAACTCGAGGAACTGCGCACGCAGATTCCGCTCAACGCACCGCAGGAATTCGATGCGTTCCTGAATCTGCATCTGATGATCCTGAACGACGCGACACTGTCGACGGCGCCGCGCGAGATCATTGCGGCCGCGCAATGCAATGCCGAATGGGCGCTTAAAGTTCAGCTCGACGCGCTGCTCGATCAGTTCGACCAGATCGAAGACGGCTACCTGCGCGAGCGCAAGGCCGATGTGATCCAGGTCGTCGAGCGCGTGATGAAAGTGCTGTTCGGGCAGCCCGGTTATGCCCCGCCCGCGAACGCCGGTGATGAAAAAAACCTGATCATGGTTGCGCACGACCTCTCGCCCGCCGACGTTATTCAGTTCAAGCAGCACCAGTTCGCAAGTTTCATCACCGATCTTGGCGGTACCACTTCGCACACCGCGATCGTCGCGCGCAGCCTCAACATTCCGTCGATTGTCGCTCTGCACCACGCGCGCCAGTTGATCCGCGAGAACGAGCTGTTGATTGTCGACGGCACCCAGGGCGTGATCATCGTCGATCCCGATCCGCAGGCGCTTGCCGAATACAAATTGCGCCAGCACCAATGGGAACTCGAACGCAAAAAGCTCAAGCGCCTGCGCAACACGCGCGCGACTACGCTCGATGAGGTCGAGGTCAAGCTGCACGCGAACATCGAATTGCCGGATGACATCGCCGGCGCGCGTGAAAACGGCGCCATGGGAATCGGCCTCTTTCGCACCGAATTTCTGTTTTTAAACCGGGACAACCTGCCCGGCGAAGATGAGCAGTTCGAAGCGTATCGTCAGGTCGTGCGCGAAATGGACGGGCTGCCGGTCACTATCCGTACCTATGATCTCGGCGCGGACAAGCAAATCAACGGCGCAGTTTCAACCGGAACTAACCCCGCGCTGGGACTGCGTGCGATCAGGCTGTCGTTGAGCGAGCCGCAGATGTTCCTGGCGCAACTGCGCGCGATGCTGCGCGCGTCGCATTACGGCAAGCTCGGCATCCTGATCCCGATGCTCATGAGCCTGCCAGAAATCAGTCAGGCCATGAATTACGTGGCGCTCGCCAAGAAGTCGCTCGAAGATCGATTCATTCCGTTCGACCGCACGGTCCAGATCGGCGGCATGATAGAAATTCCCGCCGCGGCACTCGCAATCAACGGCTTCATCGACAAACTCGATTTCCTGTCGATCGGCACCAACGATCTGATCCAGTACACGCTGGCGATCGATCGCACCGACGACACTGTGTCGCACCTCTACGATCCGCTGCATCCGGCGGTGTTGACGCTCGTTGCGCACGTGGTCAAAGCGTGCAACAAGGCCGGCAAGCCGATCGCCTTATGCGGCGAAATGGCCGGCGACGTGGAGCTCACCCGCCTGCTGCTCGGGTTCGGCCTGCGCGAGTTGTCGATGCATCCGGCGCGCCTGCTCGAAGTCAAGCAGCGGGTGTTGACTTCAAAGGTGCGCGACATCGTGCCGCAGGTCGGCAAGATGCTGCGTACCGGCGATCCCGAAAAATTGCGCACAATGCTCGCTCGCCTCAATGACTGATTGACTCACGCATACCGCGATCGGGCCGTTCGCGAATTTGACACTGCGATTGCGGCGCGGTAATGTTGGGCAAGTTTTTGTGCGCCGATTTGAGTTCAGCTTGCGGGCGCCTAATAAATCCGGCTAAAGAGAAAGACAACCCGGGCTGACGCAAGCAGACCGGGTTTTTTCGTTTATGGACCAAACCACACATCCAAAATCAGTCGGCGCGGTTGTGCCGCGCAAAGCGCAGTTCACCAAACCGCTCGCGTTAAAGTGCGGCGCGACGCTTGGCGGCTACGAGCTCGCGTATGAGACGTACGGCGCGCTCAACGCGGACAAGTCCAATGCAGTGCTGGTGTGTCATGCGCTCAATGCTTCCCACCATGTAGCCGGTTACTATGCCGACGACCCTGCGAATATCGGCTGGTGGGACAACATCATCGGCCCCGGCAAGCCGCTCGACACGAACCGCTTTTGCGTCATCGGCGTCAATAATCTGGGCGGCTGTTTCGGTTCGACCGGCCCTTCATCGATCAATCCGGCGACCGGCCATCCCTGGGGCGCGGATTTTCCCCTGGTCACCGTCGAAGACTGGGTCACCACCCAAGCCTGTCTCGCCGATCAACTCGGCATTGAACGCTTTGCCGCCATTATGGGCGGCAGTCTCGGCGCGATGCAGGCACTGTCGTGGACCATCCAGTATCCGGACCGGCTCGGCCATGCGATTGTCATCGCCTGCGCGCCCAATCTGTCGGCGCAAAATATTGCGTTCAACGAAGTCGCGCGTCAGGCCATTATCACCGACCCTGATTTCCACGGCGGCCACTATTACGGACAGGACACGCGGCCGACGCGCGGTCTTCGCGTAGCGCGCATGGTCGGCCATATCACGTACTTGTCGGACGATGAAATGGCGAGCAAATTCGGCCGCCAGCTGCGCCATGGCAGGCTCAACTACACATTTGGCGTCGAGTTCGAAATCGAATCGTACTTAAGCCATCAGGCGGACAAGTTCGCGGATTACTTCGACGCCAACACCTATCTGCGCATTACCAAGGCGCTCGATTACTTCGACCCGGCGGCGGCGCACGGCGGCAATCTAAGTCTTGCGCTCGAACCGGCAACTGCGAGTTTTCTGGTCGTGTCGTTTACCACCGACTGGCGTTTTTCGCCCGAGCGCTCGCGCGAAATCATCAAAGCGCTGCTCGACAACCGGCGCGCAGTGACCTATGCCGAGATCGACGCGCCGCACGGTCACGATGCGTTTTTGCTCGATGACGCGCGTTACCACGGGCTGGTCGGCGCGTACTTTAACCGGATCAGCGCGGAGATCTCCGCATGAACACGCCTGCAATCCAGCGCGCCGATTTCGCAGCGATCGCCAACTGGATCAAGCCCGGCGCGCGCGTGCTTGACCTGGGCTGCGGCGACGGCACGCTGCTGCGCTACCTAGCCGGGCAGCGCGACACCATTGGTTACGGTGTGGAAATCGACGATGCGCGGGTACTCGCGTGCGTCACCAACGGCGTCAATGTGATTCAAGGCGATATGGAGCGCGGCCTGTCCGGATTTGCCGACGACTCATTCGATTATGTGATTCTGTCGCAGACGCTGCAGGCGGTGCGCAGCAGCGAGCACGTCGTGCGCGAAATGCTGCGGGTCGGCCGCCAGGGCATCGTGACATTTCCGAATTTCGGCTATTGGCGCAACCGGCTGCAGGTGCTGGCCGGCAACATGCCGATATCGAATAACCTGCCCTTTGCATGGTTCGACACGCCGAATATTCACCTCTGTACCATTACCGACTTTGAAAGTTTCTGTCATGGCCATGGTGTTCGCATCCTCGAGCGCATCGTGATAACCAACGGCAAAGCGGTCACGTTGGCACCGAATCTGTTCGGCGCCCTTGCCGTGTTCCGTTTCGAGCACGCGTAAACACGCATGGATGAACAGCACTTAACAACCGGCGGCTGGCGTCAGGCGCTCTTCAATCGGCGCATGATGATTTGCATATTCACCGGTTTCAGTTCGGGTCTCCCGCTTTACATCCTGCTTTCGCTGCTGCCGGCATGGTTGCGGTCGGAGCATGTCGACTTGCGAGCGATCGGGTTGTTCGCGCTGATGCAGTTCCCGTACAACTGGAAATTTTTATGGTCGCCGCTGCTCGACCGCTACGCGCTGCCCGCCTTCGGCCGCCGGCGCGGCTGGATGCTTGTTTCGCAGCTCGGGCTCATAGTCGCATTGCCCGTGTTCGGCGCACTCGACCCGCAGTTCGATCTCCTGACGATCGCACTGCTCGCGATGACGGTCGCCTTTCTGAGTGCGACGCAGGACATCGTGCTCGACGCCTACCGGAGAGAAATCCTTGCGGACGTCGAATTGGGCCTAGGCAATTCAATTCACGTCAATGCGTACCGGATCGCCGGACTCGTGCCAGGCTCGCTGTCACTAATACTCGCCGACATTCTGCCGTGGAGCAGCGTGTTCGTGATCACCGCGCTGTTCATGCTGCCCGGCATCGTGATGACGTTGGTCATAAACGAGCCGAAAGTCGCCGGCGCACTGCCGCGCACGCTGCGCGCTGCCGTCGTCGAGCCGTTCCGCGAATTTATATCGCGCGCCGGCGTGCGCTCGGCGTTGCTCATGTTGACCTTCATGGTGTTGTACAAACTCGGCGACAGCATGGCCACCGCACTGGCGACGCCGTTTTATCTCGACATGGGTTTCACCAAAACCGAAATCGGGCTCATCGCCAAACACGCGGGATTGTGGCCGAGCGTGATCGGCGGATTGATGGGCGGCTTGTGGATGCTGAAGCTGGGTATTAACCGCGCGCTGTGGTTGTTCGGCGTCGTGCAGGTCGTATCGATCCTGGGATTTGCGCTGTTGACTGAATTTCCGCGTGACCGCGTGATGCTGGCCGCCGCGATCAGTTTCGAAGCGCTCGGCGTCGGACTCGGGACGGTCGCCTTCGTTGCCTACATCGCGCGCGCCACTCATCCACTCTATACCGCTACGCAGTTCGCGTTGTTCACGAGCCTGGCGGCGGCGCCGCGCGTGGTGATCAATTCAGTGACCGGCGTTCTGGTCGAACAGACGGGATGGCTTAATTTCTTTTTTCTCTGCACGCTGCTTGCGCTGCCCGGCATGCTGCTGTTACCGAAAGTAGCACCTTGGAACGGCGATCAACCCGCCCGCCGGGATGCGGCGAACTGACACCCTATTTCTTTTTACCGAATATATTCTCGATCGCCTGGCCGGCCTTGGCGCCGATGCCAGTCCCGACGCCCGGCATCAACACGCTACCGATGGCCGCTCCGGCCATAGTGCCGCCGGTCGGATAGAGCAGCGGCGAGTGAATGGTGCCCGCAACATTAAGCGGGATGTTTGCGCTGGTGCCTGCCGCTTTGACCTGCGCGTTCACGCGACCCGACAAATCCTGTTTCGCGGAGATATTGACGTTGCCGTCCGCCGCGAGCGCACCCGATGATATTCTGAGTTGAGTGAACTGATACGCGCCACGGTCTCTGACGAGATGTCCGGATAAATGATCGAAATGCGTCTCGCCGCCCGCCGCCCCCTGCTTCAATAGACTGGTCGCAGCTTTAACGAGATCGACGCCGTATAGGACGCCGTTCTGCAGATTGAACCGCGTTTCGAGATGCAACGCATTCAGTAGCCGCGTCGCATCCGCGGCGGACGCCGAGAATATGGGCTGTGCATTGAGTTGGCCGCTTACTTTGGTGCCAGGCGAAACGAGCGGCACGAGCGATTTT
>JANXRI010000040.1 GCA_025353085.1 Betaproteobacteria bacterium | reverse complement strand
TCAAGGGGGAGGCAGGGAGGGGGATGGGGGAATGGCGCCCAAATGTCACCCCATCCCCACCCTGGCCCTCCCCTTGAAGGGGAGGGAATGTCTCGTTAATTGCGAAGCACCACACTAGCGGGCAACGAACCAAAGTGGTGGTAAATCGGTGGTAATTTCCTGAATTTACCGTCCAAAGTTTACAGAATACAATTTGTAAACATATAGTTGGGGATAAATATGCTTCTGATGATCGATAACTACGATTCCTTTACTTACAACCTCGTCCAATATTTTGGCGAGCTTGAGCAGGACGTCGCGGTTTATCGCAATGATGAGATTACGCTCGCACAAGTCGCAGCATTGAAGCCGCGGCATATTGTTATCTCTCCCGGACCGTGCACGCCGAACGAGGCGGGCATTTCGGTGTCGCTCATCAAAGAGTTTGCCGGTAAGTTGCCGATCCTCGGCGTGTGCCTCGGCCACCAGGCCATTGGCCAGGCGTTCGGCGGCAAAGTCGTGCATGCAAAGCAGGTGATGCACGGCAAGACGTCGGCGGTCCGTCACAATTCGGACAGCGTCTTTCGCAATCTACCGAATCCGCTGCAGGCGACGCGTTACCACTCGCTCGTGATCGAGCGCGCGAGCCTGCCCGACTGCCTTGAAGTGACGGCGTGGACCGACGACGGAGAAATCATGGGCGTCAGGCACCGCGAGCTAGCAGTCGAGGGCGTGCAGTTTCACCCCGAGGCGATTCTGACTGAGAGCGGACACGCGTTGCTCGCGAATTTTCTGCAGGGGGAGAGAGGATGACGCCAAAAGCGACCATGACGCCGGCAGTAAGCATGACACCGCAAGCCGCGCTCACCCGCATCATCGAGCACCGTGAAATCTTTCATGAGGAGATGCTGTCGCTGATGCGGCAAATTATGAGCGGTGAAGTGTCGCCGACATTGATCGCCGCGATCATCACCGGGCTGCGCGTCAAAAAGGAAACCATCGGCGAAATCGCTGCCGCCGCGCAGGTCATGCGCGAGTTCGCGACCAAAGTCCCTTTGAGCGGCGACGAGCGGCTGGTCGATACCTGCGGAACCGGCGGCGATTCGGCGCACAGCTTCAACATTTCGACCGCGGCCGCATTTGTCGCGGCCGCGGCCGGCGCCAAAGTGGCGAAGCACGGCGGCCGGTCGGTGTCGAGCAAGTCGGGCAGCGCCGACGTGCTCGAAGCGCTCGGCGCCAACATCAATCTCTCACCGGAGCAGGTCGCGCGATCGATCACGGAGACCGGCGTGGGTTTCATGTTCGCGCCCAATTATCACAGCGCGATGAAACACGCAGGCCCGGTGCGCAAGGAGCTCGGCGTGCGCACGATATTCAACATCCTCGGGCCGCTGACCAATCCAGCCGGCGCGAAGAACCAGGTCATGGGCGTATTTCATCCCGATCTCGTCGGCATCCAGGCCCATGTGCTGCAGCGCCTCGGCAGCCGGCACGTGATGATCGTGCACGGGCGCGAAAACCTCGACGAGATTTCGGTCGCCGGTCCGACGTTAGTCGGCGAGCTCAAGGACAACGTCGTGCGCGAGTACGAGATCAAGCCCGCCGACTTCGGTCTCGACACGCATGACTCGGCGGCCATTCGGGTCGACGGCGCCGAGCAATCCAAAGCTATGCTGCTCGGTGCGCTTGAAAACCACCCCGGCCCCGCGCGCGATATCGTCGCACTCAATGCTGGCGCCAGCATTTATGTGGCAGGTCTCGCCGACAGCCATGCCGGCGGCGTGCGCATAGCGCTTGCCTTGATGGCAAGCGGTGCTGCGCGCAAAAAAGTTGATCAGTTCGTCAAGTTCACGCGCAGTCCGGCGGAGTCGCCCTGATTCCTGTCATTTTTGGGAAGTGCGTGCGGCGAGGCGAGGAATGCTGCTTTGCGTATTGCCGCGTAAATAATGCCGCTTAAATCATGCCCGACATCCTGCAACGCATAATTTCGGTAAAGACCGCCGAGATTGCCGCTGCCAAAACGCGTCGTCCGTTGTCGGCGCTGCGCATCGCCGCCGCGGCGATGCCGGCGCCGCGCGACTTTGTCGGCGCTTTGCGCGCGAAAGTTGCTGCCGGCGCGCCCGCTGTAATCGCGGAAATAAAAAAGGCGAGCCCCAGCCGCGGCGTGCTGCGTGAAAATTTCGATCCCGCCGCAATCGCCGCGAGCTACGCCACGCATGGCGCGGCCTGCTTGTCGGTCCTGACGGACGAGGAGTTTTTTCAGGGCAGCGCCGATTACCTGCGACAAGCGCGCGCCGCCTGCGCGCTGCCCGTATTGCGCAAAGATTTCATGCTCGAGGCCTACCAGGTTTATGAGGCATGCGCGATGGGCGCCGATTGCATTCTGCTCATCGTCGCCGCGCTGACCGCCAGGCGCATGGCGGAACTCGAGGCCATCGCGAGCGATCTTGGCATGGCAGTTCTCGTTGAGGTACATAATGCTGCTGAGATTGATCGCGCGCTTAAGCTGCAAACGCCGTTGATCGGCATCAATAACCGCAATCTGCGCACGTTCGAAACGCGGCTCGACGTGACGCTGGGATTGCTTAAGCGCACGCCGGGGAATCGGATCGTCGTCACCGAGAGCGGAATTTTGCAGCCGGACGATGTCCAACTCATGCGCGCGAACAAGGTAGACTGTTTTCTCGTCGGTGAAGCGTTTATGCGCGCGGAGGATCCCGGGCTCGAACTCGCGCGCCTGTTTGCACCGCCCGCTGACGAAAAATTTGAGGGACGCCATGCTGGACCTTGATCGGGTCATCACTGCCTTTGACACCGGACTGCGCACGTTGCTCGCACCTGCGCACAGCGCACGTGCGGTGCCCGGCGCGGCTCTGGCCGAACCTGAGATGACGGCGACGGAGCGCGATCTCGCCGCTTCGTTGATGCGGGTCAATCACACCGGCGAGATCTGCGCGCAAGCGCTGTATCAGGGGCAGGTGTTGACCGCGCGCAACGCCGAAGCGCGCGCCGCGCTCGAACAGGCGGCCGCCGAAGAAACCGATCATCTCGCATGGACTGCCCACCGCATCGACGAGCTTGGCGGCCGCGCGAGTCTTCTTAATCCGCTGTGGTATGCGGGCTCCTTTGCACTCGGTGCCGCCGCGGGTTTGCTGGGCGACAAGTGGAACTTGGGCTTCCTCGCCGAAACCGAGCTCCAGGTCGAAGGCCATCTCGAAGGTCATCTCGACCGGTTGCCGGCGCAAGACGAACGATTGAGTATTTCATATGCATATGACGAAAGTATTGGCCAATAGGAAACACCATTAGAATTTGAGCTTGAAGCTGCTTGA
>JANXRI010000016.1 GCA_025353085.1 Betaproteobacteria bacterium | reverse complement strand
GTCATCGCGCGCAACACTCGCGCACGCGCGTCGCCGCCCCCCTTGACCCCGCCATTGGGGGCGTCGCTCAGTGGGCTCATCGTTATCCCCGTCTGCCGCTGTTCCTGCGCGCGAAACAGCCGATCGAGCAATTGTTTGCGCTGCAGCAACGTCGCGCTGTTGATCCATGCTTCGCCGCCGGGCCAGCCTTTGACGTTAGGCGGCGCGAACAAATCCTGGCCAAGCTGGCGTGATGCGAGCACGAAAGGCAGGACGTCGCCGGTTTCGAAACGAAACTGACGCAGCGTACCGACAATCAAATCGACCGGCGATTTGATCAAAGCCGCGCGGTTCTGCGGCGCATAAAAGGCATCCGAGGTCAGCATCGCGCGCAACGCCACTTTGATGTTGTAGCGATTGTCGCGAAACATGCGCGCGATGCGCTTGATTTCAACAGCATCCAGGGTCGGAGAAACGAATTCGCGCCAGAGCTTGGCAACGATAAAGTCGGCGGTCGGCGGTTGTGCGAGCAGAATATCGAGCACCGCGTCGCCGTCGAAATTACCGCTGCGACCGAGTATTGTTTTAACGCCGTCGTCATGCATAAACGGGCGCCACATGTATTCGCCCGCATCGGGGTCTATGCTCCAGCCCGTGAACGCGCGGGCTGCTTCCTTGATATCCGCCTCGTTGTAATTGCCCTCGCCGAGCGTAAAGAGCTCCATCACCTCGCGCGCAAAGTTCTCATTGGGCTGCCCTTTTCGGTTCGATGCATTGTCGAGATAAATTACCATCGCCGGGTCTTTCGACACCTCGTGCAGCAGATCGCCGAAATAGCCGAGCGCATGCTTGCGCAACACGAGCTGCTGGCGGTACATCAGCATCGGCGAGCGCACTTTCTGCAAGCTCGACACGAAATGGTTGTGCCAGAACAGCACCATTTTCTCGGTCAGCGGCGATGGCGTCGTCAACATTTCCGTCATCCACCAACTGCGCAGTTCGACGCCCTTCTCGACCTGCTCGCGCCGGGCGAGTTTCTTTTGCTCGTCGCTCATCGACCGCAGACGGCGCGGCGACTCATATTCGTTAATCCATGCCGGCGGCGGCGTGCTGACTTTATGCATGGACGTCCACGCGAGCAACTGATCGACCGCCTGCGCGCGGCTTAATTTGGCGAACGAATCGATGTCGCCGAGATTGGCCGCGAAGCTCGTGCGATTCAATAAGTGGCGGGCTTCGTCGAAACCCATCGGCACGGCGGCTCGCGCTACGAGAGGCGCGAATATCAAGACAGCAACGGCGAATGCGCCGATAAAGCGCACGGACCCGGCAATGTAGCGCGAGCGTGCCATCGCCTAAGTCAGGACACGCATCAACATTTGCGGCACGAGGCGCGCCAATTCCGGATATGCGCTCGTTGCGGGCAACCACGACGCAAGTGCCACGCCGGCGGCGAACAGTGTCCAGTACAAGAACCGTTCCACGATTTCTCCAGTGCTACCTGGCGTCAGGGCGCGCGCGGGTGGCGGGCGGGCATTTGGAAGGGTCTGCTTTGCATTGCTCGTGCCGCACCTTCCTGCGCGCTTTCATTTCTTCGCAGCGCTTGGGGTCCGCCTTGCAGCGCTCCTCGCGTTTCGCCGTCATTTCCACGCGGCATTTTTCCGGGTCGGCTTTGCATCGCGCATGACGCTCCGCCATCTTCGCCTTTATGTCCGCGCATTGCTGCGAATTATCCTTGCACCATTCCTGCCGGCGGTCTTTCATTGAATCGCGGTCGGCAGGCGTCGCTGCTTTCGCATCAGGGCGCACCGACGCACCGGGCAAGCCCTGTGCTGAGACGGCCACACTGCAGGCCACGCACCAGATCATCGTCAAGGCCCACGCCACCATGCGGTTTTTCATCAGTCCTTCTCCTTTTTTTCTACGAATGAATGCCGCGCTAACTAACGGCCCTTGTAAATTTCGCGATTGGCGCGATCGAGATCACGGCGTAAATTGCGCCGCTCTTCATCGGTCAGTCTGCCATCCGGGCGCCGCTCCATTTGCCGTTCGGGCTGGCGATATTCAGGTGGACGATTTTCGCGCTGCGGTGGTTGGCGCTGGAACTCGCCCCGTCCCGGGGCCTGGCGCTGCGCTTGCATTTCAAGGTGCCGGCCGCCTTGCTGACGCCATTGCGCGGCCGCCGGTTGCGCCGTCGCCACGAGCACGCCGACAAGTGCAGTGATTAAAATTTTCATATGAGTAGCTCAGTGCGAACGCGCATATAAGGAGGCCTGGTGGCCGCGACATTGTCATTATAAATGCGTCCGCGAACCGCTCGCGGCGCACGCACCCTGCGGCCGTAGAGCCCGGGCAAGCTCCGGGCCGCCTCCGCCGCCGCCAACCCTGCGTTAAATAACAACTCCATCTCGCAACTCCTGGTGGTGTGCCGATTCGCCGTATCATGACGCGCAGTGCGCATGTCATGGGCAAACGCGGTTCTGCACTCAATGGACGTCATGCTACTCCGGCCATGTAAGCGCGCTGTTAACGGCCGGGCTTATTTTGTAACAATGTGTGTCAATTCCCCGGGGCAGCGGCCGATTCACGGAGTGCGATGCTGGAATTGCCCGCGCCAAACCGCTAGCATGGTGCGTCTCAGGAAGGTGGCCTATGACTGATCAGAAAATTCGGATTATGGTGGTCGACGACGACGCGCGATTACGCGAACTGCTCAACCGGTATTTGAGCGAGCAAGGTTACAGCGTGCGCGCAGTCGGCGACGGCAACGACATGAATCGCTGGCTTGCGCGCGAACGTTACGACCTGATGGTGCTCGACCTGATGATGCCCGGCGAAGACGGTTTGTCGATTTGCCGCCGGCTGCGCGGGCTTGGCGACAAGATGCCGATCATCATGTTGACCGCCAAAGGCGACGACGTTGACCGCATCGTCGGGCTCGAGGTCGGCGCCGACGATTACCTGGCGAAACCATTTAATCCGCGCGAACTGGTGGCGCGTATCCAGGCCGTCTTGCGCCGCGCGCCGGCGGTACCGCCGCCTGGCGCGCCGACGGCCGAACAGCAGGTTGTCGAATTTGGCGGCTTCAGCTTCAACCTCGGCTCGCGAAGTCTTGCGCGTAATGGCGAGCAACTGCCGCTAACGACTGGCGAATTCGCGTTGCTCAAGGTGCTCGTGCAGCACCCGCGCACGCCGCTCTCGCGCGACAAG
>JANXRI010000208.1 GCA_025353085.1 Betaproteobacteria bacterium | reverse complement strand
CCCGTGCAAAAGCCCCAGGCGCTCGCCGCGCAGCACGGCAGACTCCGCCGCTTTCGCTGCCTGGCGCGCACCTACGTAGTCCGTCGCGGCCATCGCGTTGACGAGCGGGTTGATGCGCTCGATGCGTTCTATGCACGCTTCGAGCAGCTCCACCGGCGAGATCTCCCGCGTGCCGATACGGCGGCGCAGCTCGACCGCCGAAAGCGCCGCGAGGTTGTGCGGTGCCGCCATAGGCTCTTACGACAAACCGAAAATCTTCTTACCCGCGACCGGCACCTTGGCGGTCAGCACGTCGCCCGACATCGCTTCTGTGATGTAGATCGTCTTGTAGTCGGGCCCGCCGAACGCGATGTTGGTCAGGTGGTTGTGGTGCGGATTCTCCGCATGGACGACATGCGTCGGCAGCATGTTGGCGTCGAAGCGCCACACGCCGGTGCCGATGTGGCACACGAGCAGCCCGTTTTCGCTGTCCATTTCGATGCCGTCCGGGCCCACGCCGCCCGACATCTGCACCGCAACGCCGGTTTTCGATATCTGCCCGTCGTGCATGACCGGCAGCCGCCACACCTGCTGCGAGCGCGTCACGCCGACGTACACGTGCTTGTCGGTGGTGCTGACGGTGATGCCGTTCGGGCTCGGCACGTTGCTCGCCAGCCGCTGCAGGTCGCCGTTCGCTTTCAGGCGGTAGACGCGGCCGGTCGGATCGACGATGCCGGTTTGGCCCTGGTCGGTGAAATATAAATCGCCCTTCGAATCGAAATTCAGATCGTTGCAGCCTTTGAAGCCTTCGCTGTAGGCGCTGCCGAGCAGCGATTCAATTTTGCCGCTCTTCACGTCGAGCACCATGATGCCGAGCTTGTAATCGGCGACGAACAAGCGTCCGTCCTTGTGGAATTTCATGCCGTTGGGCCAGCCGTCGTACTGCACGACGAGGTCCCACTCGCCTTTCGGCGTGATGCGGAAAATGCGCTGGAACGCGGTGTCCACGATATAGAGATTGCCCGTGCGGTCGAATGCGGGCCCCTCGAGAAAACACTCCACTTCGGCGTTCTGGCGGTTCGGGTCTGACCACTGGGTGCGGCCCTTGTTGCGGAATTTTTTCGGCATCGAAGTCCACACTTCGGCCTTGATGAGCTCGAGTTGCTTGAACGGATTAAACATGCTGAGAGTCTCTCCTGATGAATGACGCGTGAAGAACCTGGCGACCATTGAAACGCGCGCGCCAGCAACATCAGCGCGGCCGGCAAACCGGTATGGCCTTACCCGATGCTATGATATCGCAGAGTCGGCAACAGGATGGAAGCACGCACCGTGCTGGTACGATTCTCGCTTGGCACACGAAGTACTACACACTTGGCATAGAACAACATTTTGCGCCAACCCTTAGCGGTTGCCGCCAAACCGGGAGCATCGTGAAATGAGATTCGTGACAGGTTATGCAAACCTCGCGGCCGCCACCTTGCTGTTCGCCGCGGCGAGCGCATGTGCGCAAAGCTATCCCAGCAAGCAGATTCGCTTCGTCGTGCCCTTCCCGCCGGGCGGACCGGCCGACATCCTGTCGCGCACCATAGGCCAGAGCCTCGCGGATAGCTGGGCCCAGCAGGTGGTCATCGACAACCGCGCCGGCGCCGGCGGCAACATCGGCGCGGAGATCGTCGCCAAAGCGCCGCCCGACGGCTATACGATGCTGATGGGTTTCGTCGGCACGCATGCGATCAACTCCAGCCTCTACCGCACCATGCCGTTCGACGCGGTCAAGGATTTCGAGCCAGTGGCGCTCGTCGCCATGGTCACCATCATCCTGGTCGTGCATCCGTCGTTGCCGGTCAAATCGGTCAGGGAACTGATCGCATTGGCGAACGCGCATCCCGGCGAACTGTCGTTCGGCTCGCCCGGCAACGGCACGCCGCAGCACCTTGCCGGCGAACTCTTCAACACCATGACCGGCGTCAAGATGGTGCACGTGCCATATAAAGGTGCGGTGCCGGCGCTGACCGACTTGCTCGGTGGAAGACTGTCGATGATCTTCAGCAGCATGCCGCCCGCCCTGCCGCACGTGCAAAGCGGCAAGTTACGCGCGCTCGGTGTCACCAGCACTGCGCGTTCCCCTGCCGCGCCAAACGTACCGACCATCGCGCAATCCGGCTTGAAAGGTTACGAAGTCATCAACTGGTACGGCGTGCTGGTGCCCGCCAGAACACCGAAAGAAATCGTCGGCAAATTGAATGGCGAAGTCGTTCGCATCATGAACCTGCCCGCGGTGAAAGAACGCCTCGCCGCGCAGGGCGCTGAGACCTACACCAGCACGCCCGAGAAGTTCGCCGAAATGATCAAGACCGAAACGGAAAAATGGGCGAAGGTGGTCAAGTTCTCCGGCGCCCAGCTCGACTGATCGGCACCGCGCGGTTGCAGGCCGCCGGCAATATGCAATAAGTTTCTTCCTTCGCGCTACGCGCATCGCAACGTGCTCTGCGTTGAGCGCCTGATCTATTTAAAATAGCCGCATGTCCCTGCGTTTCATCGCCCACCTCGACATGGATGCGTTTTATGCGTCGGTCGAGCTGTTGCGATATCCCGCACTGCGCGGGTTGCCCGTGGTGATTGGCGGGCGCCGCCGCACCGTGCAAGACGCAGCCCCTGACAAGGTGTTTCCGCCGCTGCGTAATTACACGGGCCGCGGCGTGATCACCACCGCGACGTACGAAGCACGCGCGTTCGGCGTTAATTCGGGAATGGGCTTGATGAAAGCCGCCAGGCTCGCACCCGACGCGCTGCTGCTGCCGGCCGACTTCGACGAATACCGCCGCTACTCGCGCCTGTTTAAAGAGGCCGTGCGCGCTGTTGCGCCGCAGATCGAAGACCGCGGCATCGATGAGATTTACGTCGACCTGACTGATCTCGTGATGTCCGAAACTGCCGGCAAGGCGCTCGACCCGTGGCTACGCGCGCGCGACGTCGCGGCGAACATCCAGCAGGCGGTGCACGACGCGACAGGCCTCTCCTGCTCGATCGGGGTAACGCCCAACAAATTGCTGTCGAAAATCGCATCCGAATTGGACAAGCCGGCCGGCCTCACGATATTGCGCGAATCGGATATCGTCGGACGGGTGTGGCCGCTTGCCGTGCGCAAGATAAACGGCATCGGCCCCAAGGCAGGCGCGCGCCTTGAAACGCTCGGTATCCATACGATCGGCGACCTCGCCAAAACAGATCCTGCGCTGCTGCTCGAAACTTTCGGCCGCAGTTTCGGCGCCTGGATGCATGAAGCGGCGCATGGCCGCGACGACCGCGCCGTCGTCACTTACAGCGAACCCAAGTCGATCAGCCGCGAAACAACTTTCGAGAATGACCTGCATCCGGTAACCAATCGCGCGCAGCTATCCGGCATATTCACGGAGCTTTGCATAAAGCTCGCGGGCGACCTGCAGCGCAAGGGTTACGCCGGCAAGACCATCGGGCTCAAACTGCGGTTCGACAATTTCAAAACGGTGACACGCGACCAGACCATCGATGAGCCGACTCAGGATGCCGCTCTTATCCGCCGCGCCGCGGGCGAATGTCTGAAACGCGTGCCGCTCGACCGGCGCATCCGCTTACTGGGCGTGCGCGTCGGCGCGTTGAGCAGGCCAGGCGAACGGCCGGCGGCAAAAACGCCTGCGTTGTTTGAATAAAAGTACGAGGGGCTAAAGGTACGCGAGCCTAAGCCCGGATTGCGGATGGATAAACAAGTTTCAAACTCAAAGCGTTTTTACGTGCGCGACGAGCTGATCGAGCGCCTTGCCCCAGCCCGCTTCGAATCCCATCGCGGCATGCTGATTACGGCCCGCTTCATCTTTGTGCATCGCCATCGCCGTATACCTGGTGCCCTTGCCTTGCGTTTCGAGAGTAATCACCGCGGTCAAAGGAAATTTTCCGCAGGCGGCGAGTTCAGGGCTGTCGATGTTCGCGGGCCTGAATCCGGGCTCAAGCGAATTGGTCCATGCCAGCCTTTCGTGCGGAACGATTTCAAGAAAACAACCGGTGTTCGGAAACTCCTGGCCTTCCGGTGAGCGCATCACCGTGCGGAAGAGGCCGCCGGGCCTGAGATCGATTTCACAATCGACAGTCTGCCAGGGTACCGGCGTAAACCATTTCTTGATCAGCTCGGGTTCGGTCCACGCTCGCCACACGAGTTCTTTTGGAACATCAATGACGCGCTCCAGCACGAGGTCGAGTTTAGGGTCGGGTTGATATCGTTTAAGGCCGCTCATGGTGTTTGTCCTTCGATAAAATTTGTCAGCTCAATGCAGATTCATTGCTGCATAAAGGACGTAAAGGACTTAGATTAACACCAAAGATTATGTTCTTCTGCGCGGGCGGCGGCTAATAATCAGAGCGGCCCTAAACGTTTTCAATCAGCAGGGCTTCACAGTAAACTCGTCGCCAATCCCTCCGGGGCATCTGAAACATAAATCAAGGAGTTGGCATGCCGCTTCCCGCGCAACTACGAAACCGCTTGCGCCTGCCCGTGCTCGCGGCGCCCATGTTCATCGTCTCGGGTCCCGACCTCGTGATCGAGCAATGCAAGGCCGGCGTCATCGGTTCGTTGCCCGCCTTGAATGCGCGTCCGCAGGAGGATCTCGATAAATGGCTGACGCGGATCGAGACCGAGCTTGCGCACTATCAACAAACGCATCCCGCCCAAAAAGTCGCGCCCTATGCGGTGAACCTGATCATGAACAAGGCCAACACGCGGCTCGAGACGGATCTCGAAGTGGTGCTCAAACATAAAGTGCCCATCGTCATCACTTCGTTGAGCGCGCCGACTGCATTGGCGCCGCGCGTGCATGAATACGGCGGCCTCGTTTTCCACGACGTGATCAAAGTGCGTCATGCCGAAAAGGCGCTCGAAGCGGGCGTCGACGGCATCATCGCAGTGTGCGGCGGCGCAGGCGGCCACGCGGGCAATATCAATCCGTTCGCGCTGGTCAACGAATTGCGGCGCATACACAGCGGTTTGCTGATTCTCGCCGGCTCGATTACCAACGGCGCCGGCGTACTTGCGGCCGAGGCGATGGGATGCGATCTCGCTTATCTCGGCACGCGTTTCATCGCCACCAAAGAATCGATGGCGGGCGAAAAATACAAGCAGATGATTGTCGACTCCAACTCGGGCGACATCGTTTACACGCCACTTTTTTCTGGCGTGCACGGCAGCTATCTGGCGGGCAGCATACGCAATGCGGGGCTCGATCCCGCAAACTTACCTGTCAGTGAAACACCGGGCCAGTACCGCAATCGCAACGAGCGTCCTAAAACATGGACGGAAATCTGGGGCGCGGGTCAAGGTGTGGGCAACATTGATGACTCGCCAACGGTGGCTGCGCTCGTCGATCGTCTTGAAGTTGAATACCGCGCGGCGCGGGCGAGACTTGGGATTGAGACCGCTTAGAACGTATACGTTTTTCCGGGAAACCGGCTGGTTGCAGGTAGGCATACAAATAAAAAACCGCGTACGAAATTGTGCCGCCACCTAGCCAGAAACAGCAAATCCCATAGTCGCCTCGTTACCGCACCGCTTTGGTGAACGGCGGGACAGGCGGATGCTGAATAATGGCACGGTACAGGTGGCCTGTTCGTTCGACCTGGAGTTAGCGGGCACGTGTACGCGATTAACAATAGAACGGCTGCCGTGCATGGTGTGCCACCGCAAAGATCACAATTTCATCTGGCTCTGGCCGGTAGAAGAGCGAGGACGGAAAACCCTTCACAATCATTCGACGCGTCTTCGCGCGCGAT
>JANXRI010000457.1 GCA_025353085.1 Betaproteobacteria bacterium | reverse complement strand
TTTGATCATTGAGGCCGCGTTTGACGACCATATTTATTTTGATCGGTGTGAGGCCCGCCGCCGCCGCCGCTTCTATGCCCTCGAGCACGCGCGCCACCGGGAAATCGACGTCGTTCATTTTCATGAAAACGGCGTCGTCGAGTGAATCGAGACTGACGGTGATGCGCTTCAAGCCCGCGGCTTTCAATGCCTGCGCTATCTTTGCGAGCAGCGCGCCGTTGGTGGTCAATGTCAGATCGAGGCCCGGAATCGCGGCCAGCAATTCAATCAGTTTCTCGATATGCCGGCGTACCAGCGGCTCGCCCCCGGTGAGGCGAATTTTCTCAATACCTAACGGCGCAAAAATACGCGCGAGCCGCGTAATTTCTTCGAACGTCAGCAGTTCCTTGTGTTCGAGAAATTGATAATCCTTGCCGAACACTTCCTTCGGCATGCAGTAGACGCAGCGAAAATTACACCGGTCGGTCACGGATATGCGCAAGTCGCGCAGCGGCCGGCCTTTGCGGTCGGCGACGTGGCCGTGCTGCGCTGCAACGGAAAAGACCGGATCGTTCAATCAATACTCCGCATGACTATTAAATCTCTAAGGAAGAGATTATGGCAAAAGAACGCGCCGGTCGGCAAGGAAGACACTATTGATACGTCGACCATTTCCCTCATCCGGCCGATTGAATTCCCGTTAGTGCTGGCGCACAATTACGCACCGATGAACGCTAACGCCGCGAATACAACTCTCTGTTCGGTCGCAATCATCATGGATTGCACCACGCTCGCCAACAACCGCTGGCAGACCGAGCAATGGGAAGCGAGCAGCGTGATTCGGGACACTCAATCTAAAGACATTGCGGAACGGGTGATCGTGCGCGATGAAAAGCTCACTCGAATCAAATTCCACGGACATGAGATACGTTTATTTCGCGATGAAGCCGAAGGCTATTTGTACAACATCACCTCACCGTACCCTAAAGTCTTCGTCCTATGGCGTATGCATGACGAAGTGGCGCGGCCCGAGCGCGTGACGGTGAGCTATCACGAAGGCGCGCGCTGGATGGACAGCGACGAAAAAGTGGATGGCGTGCCGTTGCCTGCTGAGCTTGTGCCGTGGATACGCGAATTTGCCGAGCTGCATTACAAACCCGAGCCCAAAAAACCAAAGCGCTATGCGAGCAATAAAGACAAGGGCCGCATGGGCCGCATCGACTGAGCACATGGCGGACGAGGAAAAAAAAACCGGCGAGCAGTTTCTCTCACGCTGGTCGCAGCGCAAGCAGGCAGCGCGCGCGGCGCCCGCGATTGCCGAACCCGCAACCGAACCCGCAACGCCCATGCCGCAATTGCCACCGGTGGATGAACTCACGCTGGACTCGGATTTCAGCGGTTTCATGCATCCGAAAGTCGATCCTGGTTTGCGTAAAGCCGCATTGCAGAAGCTGTTTAGTAACCCCCATTTCAATGTCATGGACGGTCTCGACACGTACGTCGATGATTATTCGAAGACCGAGCCGTTGCCGCCGGGTATGTTGGCCGGTCTCAGGCAGGCACAGAACATCCTGGCATGGGCCAAAGAAACTAAAGAAGAAACCGCGGCGAGATTCGCGCCGGCACCGTCCGCGTCATTGGCGGAATTGCCGGTTGAGCCGGCACCGCTGCCGGAGCCCCTCGTTCAACAATCGCCGGCAGAGCAGGCGGTCGAGGCCGTACCGGTGGCGGTGGAGTCTGCGCGGAGCGAGGCTGAACTTGGTGCCCCCGCCGATTCCGGTGAGCGGAAACCGTAGCGTCGATCAGATGATTTCGTTAGTATTGCGCGCACTGTCTTAGCAGGGCGCTGCCTTTTTGATTTCATTGCGATGACTGAGCCACGCCATAGATTGATGTTGTGCAATTGCAATCGCACCATGCAATTGGATGGCAAAGCACTGACCGCCGCATTAGGCCTGACATCGCCGCCGCCTATTCATAGCGCGCTTTGCCGCCGGCACGTGGCTGCCTTCGAAGCCGCGGCAAAGAGCGGCGATGATCTGCTGGTGGCGTGCACGCAGGAAGCGCCGCTCTTCAAAGAGTTGCACGAGCACCTGAAGGCAGCGGGTAGTATCAGCTTCGCCAATATCCGCGAAACCGCCGGCTGGTCTGATGACGCTGCCGCAGCGGGCCCCAAGATCGCCGCTTTGCTCGCACTCGCGGATTTACCGCAACCGGCGCCGGTGCCGGTGATTTCTTATCATTCCGACGGCCGGCTTCTGATCATCGGTCAAACTGCGGAGGTTCTGCAATGGGCTGAGAGTCTGGCTGCGCAACTGCAAGTCAGCGTGCTGATTTCAGGTTCAGCGGGCGGCGCCGAACTACCGCTCGAGCGCGCGTATCCGGTGTATTCGGGTCATAAGGTGCGGATAAGCGGCTATCTCGGCGCCTTCGAAGTGGCGTGGGAGCAGACGAACCCGATCGATCTGGAGGCGTGCACGCGCTGCAATGCGTGCATCACCGCATGTCCTGAGAATGCGATCGACTACAGTTATCAAATCGACCTCGATAAATGTACAGCGCACCGGCTATGCGTCAAGGCGTGCGGCGATGTGCGGGCGATCGACTTCGAGCGCGGCGAGCGCGCACGCAGC
>JANXRI010000454.1 GCA_025353085.1 Betaproteobacteria bacterium | reverse complement strand
TTGCCGAAGAGCTTATCTTTTTGATGACGCAGCGTGCGCACCTTGACGTCTCGATCGTATTTCGTGAAGCGGTCCTCGGCCTGCTGATACGTAACGTCGAAATGCCTGGCGAGTCGCGCAACGTCGCGCTTACCGACTTCGATCAGATCATAGCTGCAGCAGTAACCCGGGCATTTGAGGCAGTCGTAATGGACGCGGGATTTGGCGGTGGATGCGGATTGCTTGACGATGGGGATGACGCGGTGCAGTTTGGGCATGACTCTCTACGGTAGATGGACGCGCGCTGTAATTTCGGCGCGCAGGTGATTGTACGGCAAGCGGCATACTAGCCCACGGTTTTGTGCGCGTGCGCTGCGCTGACTGAGCGCACGAAAAGCTGGTGGCGTTTTCCTGTCTCCCAAGGGGACTTCCTTCGGGGCGCAGCGGCGCGGGTTTTGCCCGTCGTGCGGCGCGCGGCGAATGGCTGAGAGCGCCGCGCACCTGGTCGATCAGGTCATTCTGCGCGAGCCGGTCAGGCAATGGGTGCTGTCGTTTCCGATCCCGCTGCGTATTCTGTTCGCCGCTCATCCCGAGTTGCTCGCGCCGGTGCTGCGGATCGTCAACCGCGTCATCGCGAGATTCCTGCTCGAGCAGGCGGGGCTGAAAAGGTGCGCCGCCGACGACGGCGTGGCCACCCTCATCCAGCGTTTTGGCTCGGCCGCCAATCTCAACATCTGCATTTGACGTGTGACTGCACGACCTTGCTCTCTTGAGGCGGAATTTTGTCGTCTCCAGACACAATATTGCCTCCGATCAAGCGGTCCATGCGCGCGATGGTGGACAAGCGGTGTGCAATCGCGATGACAGTCTTGCCTTCCATCAGTCCGCGAATAACTAAGGGGTCAAGTCTAGCAAAATAGCATAATCATTCCGCCAAGGGTTTGTTCCAATACCCTCAATACCCTCTTGCGGGGTACATCAAGGAAAAGAATATAATGAGGATAGACATCCGGATGGAGTCCCAAATGACTGCACATGCGACCATTGAGATTGCCCCTGATACGAAATCGCGCGTTGAGAAGCTCGCCGCGGACACTAATCGGTCTGCGCAAGATATCGTCACCGAAGCCGTCGAAGCATATCTTGAGTTCGAAACCGATTATTTGCGTCGCGTTCGACGCGGAGTGGCAGAAGCAGAGCGCGGGGACTTCGCCGGCGAAGATGAAGTAAAGGCGGCATTCGGCAAGTTCAAAGTCGACTATTGATGCGGGTTCGATGGACCCGGGGTGCAGCCGCCGATCTTGTCGAGATCGGAGATTTCATTGCGCGGGACAATCCAACCGCAGCCAGTCGCGTACTTCAATCCATACGTGACCAGGTACACTCGTTAAGGAGCCACTCGCAGATAGGACGACCGGGAAGGATTGAGGGTACGCGAGAGCTTGTACATCCCCGGTATCCCTACATCGTGGCCTACCGGATCGTTCGCGAAGACGCCGAAATACTCGCGGTCCGTCACACCTCGCGCCGCTGGCCGGAACAAATCGACTGAAGGGAAACCGGCTTGAAGCGTTGCGCGGCGGCCGTGCCGGACAGTACAGCATTCGCGTGAACGATCAGTTCCGCTTGTGTTTCCGCTGGACGGCGGCTGGTCCCGAAGATGTCGAGATCGTTGACTACCACTGACGGAGATATGTGATGATCAAAAACGGTATGCGGCCGGTGCATCCCGGCGAAATATTGCGAGAGGATTATCTGGTTCCGTTTGGTACCAGCGCCAATGCGTTGGCGAAGGCACTGAATGTCCCAGCGCCGCGCATTAACGACATTGTTCGAGAGCGACGCGGCGTCAGCGCGGACACCGCTATGCGGCTTGCGCGTTACTTCGGCGGCGATGCGCGCTCATGGCTGAATTTGCAGGCGGCATACGACTTGCGAGTTGCCGAGATTGAAAACGCGAAGCGCATTAAGCGGGAAATCGCTCCAGCGATTACGTAAAGAAGAAATCTGCTTTACCCCGTTGTCCCGCCCGCTTCGTCTGGAATTTGAAGGCGCGCTTTACCACATGACCTCGCGCGGCGATCGCCGCGAGCCGATTTTCGACGATGATGTCGATCGCCAGGCATGGTTAGAAGTTTTCGCGCAAAGTATCGAACGCTTCGACGCAACCGCCTTCGCCTACTGCCTGATGGGCAATCATTACTGCTTTCTGGTGCAGACGCACCAACCGAACCCGTCGCGCCTGATGCGCCAGATCAACGGCGTCTACACGCAATACTACAACCAGCATCACGCCAAAGTCGGTCACTTGTTCCAGGGTAGATTCAAAGGAATTGTCGTCGATGAGGAAGAGTATTTTCTGGAAGTCTGCCACTATGTCGACTTGAACCCGGTGCGGGCGCGGATGGTAAAACGACCCCAGGATTGGCCATGGAGCAGCTATTCCGCGCACACGGGGCGAATTGAAAGTCCCGCGTGGCTGGACAGCCAATCGCTACACCAGCGCTTGGCGCCGCGGGCGCTTCGCCGTGACGGCCCGGATGCGCATGCCCGGTTTGTAGCGCAGGGGCGGGGGGCAAACTCTGGGATGAAGCGTTATCCGGTCAGATTTTCCTTGGCAGCGAAGACTTTGTGAAACGCATGCAGGCGAAGATCGGCAAGGTTTCGGAGCACGAGATTCCGCGCGCGCAGCGAAGACGCGCTGCGCGGTCGCTTGAGCATTACTTCAAAGGCGCCGAGCGGAACATGGCGATCCTGCGCGATTGCCCGGGAAGAGGGAAAAGCCAAGACTTGATTTGATCCCGATGCAGCTCAACGGGTTGCCGGTGCCCGAGCCGCAAGCGCGTGTTCGGAATTGATGTCGAACACTGCCCGCAATGTGGCGGCGACTTGAAGATTATTGCCGCCATCGAGGAGCCCGCCGTGATCGTCAAAATCCTCACGCATCTGGGCTTGCCTGCGCGCGCGCCGCCGCGCTCACTGGCGCGGCCGCTGGCTCTCTTCCAGGCGGTCTGATCCGCAAGACAAAAACGGTTCTGCAACGGGGCCGACGATACCGCGCGGCCCGTGTTGCGTGTAGCGGTCAGAGTGCGTTCGTGTGAGACCATTCGGGCCGATGCAGGGCCCGAAGAATCCATGCGCGAGGGGAATTTTCAGAAAACACCGCGCGATCGACCGGTTGCCGGGCCGTCGATATAGTCACTCAGGGTGAAAAAGGTGCTTTGAATTTCCTATTTGCCGAATTCGATTCGCAACATGAGACGCAGAACGGCTATTGCGATCATGAAAAATATTACGAAAACCCGTCGCGCGCTGTGCGCGAGCGTACATAGCATGAGTTAATCAAATCGGCATGCGATAGCCGTAGAATTCGTGATCCTCGTTGTAGCCGCCTTCACCCGCGCCAAGATCGGCAAAATCGTGCACGAACTCGATCGCCGCGATCCACTTGACCATCTTGAAGCCCAGCTCATTCTCGCAGCGCAGCCGCAACGGCGCTCCATGCAGCACGCTGACCGATGCGCCGTTCATCTCGTAAGCCAGGATCGTCAAACCGTGACGCATGTTGGACAAGCTGTGCACGTCGTAGTAACGCCTGCCGGACCCGCCATCCGCCATCCGCCAATGAGTAGAACACCGCGTAGCGCGCATCTCCGGTCGGCTTCATATCCTCCGTGATGCAAGTAACGGGACTCAATCCAGTATGGGTCTGGCGAACGACTCAAAGCGCGGGCGGCGGATATGTGATGACGGTGCCGTCCACCTTGGCAAAAGACGTCAGCGCGTGTGCCTTTAGGCGGGTCGCACTGATAATTTCCTCGGCGCAGATACCGTGGACCACCAGCGCGTCGGCGATCAGCGAGCGATGACAGCGCCACGGCACGGCCTCCGCGCACATAATCGCCACTCGCTCGTGTTTTGCCAGTTTCGTCAGGGATGCGAGGTTCTGCGCGAATTCTGGCGTCTGCATATAGTCCGCATATCCGCGGAATGAAGCGTTGCGCCAACCCAGATTCGGGGATAACGCGCCGGCGCGGCGAAAGCCCCCCAATCCGGCCACATGCTCATAGCGAATACCCGCAGCCTCGAGCGCATCCGGAAGCGTGTCGCGGTTGAACTGCGGGTTGTGGCGGGAGCGTGGGACCGTACGCACGTCAAGGAGCTGGGTCACCGAGTGGGCCGCAAGCAACGCAATAAACTCGGCGAGAGGCCGCGTCGAATGACCCACGGTCAATACGACGGGCTGGACTTTTTTCTTGATCATTGTTTTTCGACTATTGACACATACGTAATGAGCTCAACGCACAGACAGCGTTTTGATTCGCGCGCGCAGTTCGGGTACGAGCTGCCGCGCAAACCAGGGATGGCGCTTGAACCACGGCTGATTGCGCGGCGATGGGTGGGGCAGCGGCATGAATCGCGGTGCGTAGTCGCGCCAGGCCTTGGCCGTTTCGGCCAGCGACGGCTTGCGGCGACCGCCCAGAAAGTGGCGCTGCGCATACTGACCAATGAGCAAAGTTAACTCAATCTGCGGCAGCCTGCTCAGCAACTGCCCGAGCCAGAGCTCCGCGCATTCGCGACGCGGCGGCAGATCGCCGCCATTTCCCCGGCCCGGATAACAGTAGCCCATAGGAATGATTGCGATGCGCGATTCATCATAAAAGGTCGCCTTGTCCACGCCCATCCACGCGCGCAGACGCTCCCCGCTCGGGTCGTCCCACGGAATGCCGGTCGTGTGCACGCGCACGCCGGGCGCCTGCCCCACGATGAGAATGCGTGCCGTTTCGCGCGCACGCAGCACGGGGCGCGGGCCGAGCGGCAGATGCGCCACGCAGGCACGACAATCGCGCACGGCGGCCAGCAATGCTTCGAGGCTGGGATAGCCGGTTGCGGGCACCACAGCCTCTTCATCTACCGCACGGCTTTTCTTCGTCGCGGCAGGTGGAGCAATCACAGCGCATCCTTGACCATCAGCAGCCTGATCTTCTCGATCGCACGGGATGGCGCCAGACCCTTGGGGCAAACCTCGGTACAGTTCATGATCGAGCGGCAGCGGAACAGCCGGTAGGGATCGTTCAAATCATCCAGTCGTTCCTGGGTGGCCTGATCGCGGCTGTCGACAATAAAGCGATACGCCTGGATCAGCCCGGCCGGGCCGACGAATTTGTCCGGGTTCCACCACGACGAAGGACACTGGCTGGTGCAACACGCGCACAGGATGCACTCGTATAAACCGTTCAGTTTCTCGCGGTCTTCCGGCGACTGCAGGCGTTCCTTTTCCGGCGGGAGGTCGTTGTTGATCACATAGGGTTTGATCGAGTGATACTGTTTAAAGAACTGCGTCATATCGACCACCAGGTCGCGAATAACGGGGAAGCTCGGCAAAGGACGCAATTCGACCGGCTCCTTCAACTCCCTCACCGCGGTAATGCAAGCCAGCCCATTGCGGCCGTTGATGTTCATCGCATCGGAGCCGCAGACTCCTTCGCGGCAGGACTTTCTGAAGGTGAGCGTATCGTCCTGAACCTTGAGACGGATAATGACATCGAGGAGCATCCGGTCGGTTGGCTCCAGTTCAATTTCATAATCCTGCATATACGGCTTCTTATCCTGTTCCGGATTGAAGCGAAAAATCGACAGTTTCATTGCAATGTCCTTAAGGCGCACCTTGCGCAAGCCGGTTTTTAACTGTGTCCCATCAATAAAAGCCGCGCGACCCATGCCGCAATCGCGATCAGGCCGAAACCCAACAGCGCGAGCGCGCAAACGCGCAAGGCAGGCGGATGAACGTAGTCCATCAACACATCCCGGACACCCACCCAGGTGTGCAACGACAACGCGGCAAAAAAAACCACGGTGGCAACGCTGACGCCAGGACTTCTCATCCAGCCGTGCCAGGCTGGATAGGACCGGGGCGGATCGAGCAGGAAATGGACGAGCAGAAACAATATGAAAAAGAGCATGTAGACCGCGCTAATCCGCTGCATCAGCCAGGCCCGCAGACCGGTGATCGTTCTCTTCACAGCAATACGCCGGCCGCGAGCAGCGCCACGGCCATGCCGCCTAGGTTCACGGTCCAGGCACTGCGACGAGCGGCCGGCAACTGCGAACCGACGTCGATGTCGCTCAGCAAATGGCGTACGCCGGCCAGCAAATGATGTGCCAGCACCCAGACCAGAACAATCACTGTCACTCTGAAAGCAAACTTATCGAACAATGCGGTCACGCGTGCATAACCCCGTGGGTCTTGCAGGGACAAATCGAGCACATAAACGCTGAACGGAATGCTTAGCGCCAGAAAAATGCCCGTGATTCGATGGGTAATGGACGTTAATGCGCCCACCGGCATCTGGATTTGCAGCAGGTTCAAAAACACCGGCCGGCGTGTATTCGCTTTTTTTATGACGAGCTTCATGGGCGCTTCTTTTTTAGCGGGGCACCTTTATGCATCGCGATGTGATCGGTCTTGTCACTCTTGATCTCATACTGGGGATCGTCCGCGCTTGCGTGATGCGTATATCCCTTGTAATCGGCATCTTGGGCATGAACCTTGATGATCCTGCCGCTGACGTGGCCGGCCTCCGAGTTCCACGTCACATGATCGCCTACCTTGAATTTTGCGGCCATGATTGAGCGCTCTTAACTATTAACTACGTAACAACGGGGTCACGTAACAACGGGGTCAGGTCTTGCGATCATACATTTCGCTCCCTCTGTTTTATGGCTCCACTCGCCGTCGCATACCGATCGCTACTACTAATTCGACGCTTCGTTTTCTGATAGTGATCGGGCGACTTACTCTCGACCACGGTCGGTCCTGGTGAGTAGGGCATCTTGTGCGCTTGATTTCCTGAAACCAACTCTTCGATCATCTTGATCTGACTTGGCAGAGCATTGTGCTTGAGATCGTAGCCATCCACGACCGTTGCGCGCGCACGTTTATGAATACTTACCAGGCGCTTTGGATGAACTAGCGTTACATTGATACGCTCAGCGATCTGCTCTGGAGAGCAAAAAATCACTGCGGCACAGACCGGGTGGCGCCTCATAGATCGTGCACTGGCGTTTCCTGGTGTCGAAGAACGTGCAGATCTTGCCGAAGAGCTTATCTTTTTGATGACGCAGCGTGCGCACCTTGG
>JANXRI010000446.1 GCA_025353085.1 Betaproteobacteria bacterium | reverse complement strand
GACCCGCTGCTTTTTCCGGTGATCGAAATCGCCGACCTTGAAGATAAGGCGCCTTTAAATGCGCAGATCAACCGGCTTGACGAGTTCGACCGCGCATTCTTTGTAAGTCCAAATGCGGTGCACAAGGCCATGACCGCGATTACCGCGCGGCGTGCGTTGCCGCCTCGCTTAAAGTATGCCGCCGTCGGCCGCGGCACCGTGCGTGCACTTACTAAATTCGGCGTGACCGACGTGATGGCGCCGGCGCGCTTCGACAGTGAAGCGTTGCTCGAGATGCCCGGGTTAGCCGACGTTGCCGGAAGGCGTTTCATCATCTTTCGCGGCGTCGGCGGACGCGACGTGCTCGGTGACTCGTTGACTTCACGCGGCGCACACATCGAATACGCCGAATGTTATCGGCGGCTGCTTCCGCGAGCGAGCAGCGCGCCGCTGCTCCTGGCATGGCGCGCGCATGCATTGCACGCGGTAATCGTCACGAGTAGCGAGGGTTTGCATAATTTATGCTCGCTGGTCGGCGCCGAGGGCCTGCCGTTTTTACAGCGCACGCCACTATTCGTGCCGCATGCGCGGATTGCCGCCACCGCGCACGAGCTTGGATTCGCCGAGGTCGTGCAGACCGCGCAAGGTGACGACGGGATTGTGACCGGACTGCGCCACTGGTTTGTTACCCATACCTGATACGCGCGCCTGTTTACAGCCGGCGCCGCACTGATTAGAGTCCGCTTCATGGAAGAACCCTCCGACATTGCGCCAAGCGCGCCTGTTGCCAGCCAGGCGGAGACCAGCGCGCGCGCGAATACGCGGCCGGCTTATCTGCAGCCGCTCGCCCTCGTCGCCGCGCTCGCCCTCGTGGTATTTGCCTGGCAGTGGTACGACAGCCGGCAGCAGATCAGCGCGTTGCAACACGAGCTCGCGCAACGGCTGGCCGTCGCGGATGCCGAGAACAAGCAAAGCCGCGGCGTCGCCGAGCAGGTGCGCGAAGCCACGCGCGAAGCACAGGTGAAGCTGGGTGTGCTCGAAGCCAAGGTGCAGGAATCGCAGAACCAGCAAATTGCGCTCGAGGCGCTTTATCAGGAATTGTCGCGCAGCCGCGACGAATCGCTGCTTGCCGACGTCGAGCAGACACTGCTCGTGGCGAGCCAGCAAATGCAGCTCGCCGGCAACGTAAAGTCGGCGCTGATCGCGCTGCAGACCGCGGATGCGCGGCTCGCACGGCTCGACCGGCCGCAGCTTGCAAGTTTGCGCAAGGTAATTGCACGCGATGTCGAACGGCTCAAGCTCGCACCTTATGTCGATTTGATCGGTATTAGCGCGCGGATCGACGATCTGATGACATGGGTCGATCTGCTGCCGCTTGCCATGGAAGCGCGCGCCCCCGACGCGCCGGTCGTCAAAGGCGCAGTCGATCCACAAGAGAGCGCATGGATACGGTTCACGCGTGAACTGTGGCGCGACATGCGCGACCTGGTGCGCATCGAAAAAATGGACCGGCCCGATCTGCCGTTGCTCACGCCGGCCCAGACGTACTTTCTGCGAGAAAACCTGAAGCTGCGTTTGCTCGGCGCGCGGCTTGCCTTGCTGGCGCACGACGAAAAAAGCTTCAGGACCGACCTCAAAGCGGCGCGCGAATGGCTCGTGCGCTACTACGACGGTCGCGACAAGGCAGTCGTCAACGCGATAGTCGCGGTGCGCCAGTTGCATGACAGCCAGATCAACATTGAGGTGCCCGACCTCGCCTTAAGCCTGGACGCCGTCCGCAACCACCGCCTGCTGCGCGAACGCGCACGCTAGACAGGGCCGCAATGCGCTGGGTGTTCTGGATTCTCAGTCTGTTTGCGCTGGCCGTCGCCATCGCCCTTGCGTTGCGCTTTAACGATGGCTATGCGCTGTTCGTGTGGCCGCCTTATCGCATTGAGTTCTCGCTCAATTTGTTCGCGTTGTTGCTAGGCGCGGGATTCGCCGCCGCCTATCTGCTGGTGCGCTTCATTTTCGGCGCTATCGCGTTGCCCGCGCAGGTGCGCGAGTATCGCGAACGCCGCCGCCGCGACGATGCGCGCGCAATTTTGCTCGATGCGGTTGGCGCATTTTTAGAAGGCCGCTTCGGACGCGCGGAAAAATCCGCCGCGCGCGTCGCCGAGTCGGCCGACACCGCCGCAGTAGGCTCGGTGCTCGCCGCGCGCGCGGCGCACGAGTTGCGCCATTACGACGAGCGCGATGCGTATCTGGCACGCGCGGAGCAGCTCGCTCCCGAGGCGCCGTCCATGCGCCTTATTGCCGCTGCCGACATGCTGCTCGATCAGCGCCGTTTTCAGGAGGCGCTCGTGGTGTTGAAGCGCTTGCCTGAAAAACATACCGCTGCCCTGCGCCTTGAACTGAAGGCGCAGCAACAGGCCAAGAACTGGGAGCAGGCGCTGCAGCTCATAGACCAGCTTGAACGGCGTAACGTGTTCGATGCGCTGCAGGCCGGACAGTTGCGGCGTTTTGCGTATAGCGAAAATCTCAAACGTAAAGCGCTCGACCAACCCGCGCTCGATGACTACTGGCACAAAATTCCCGCCGAACAGAAACGCGACGGCAAAATTGCCGCCGCCGCTGCGCAGTGCTACCTCGCGCTCGGCGGCGTCGCGCAGGCGCAACAAATTATCGAGCAGGCGCTGGCGCTCGAATGGGATTCAGAATTGGTCGGCCTGTATGCAGAATGCGAGGGCGGAGACACCGTGCGGCAAATCGAGCGCGCCGAGCAGTGGTTGGAGTCGAACCGTCGGGACGCGGCGCTGCTCCTGACGCTCGGGCGGCTGTGCGCGCGCCAGGAATTATGGGGCAAGGCGCAGAATTATCTCGAAGCGAGCATTTCGGTTGAACCGCTGTACTCTGCACATCTGGAACTCGCGCAACTGCACGACCGTCTCGGCAACGCCGATGCGGCGCGCCGGCAATTCCGTCAAAGCCAGGATCTCGCCGTCGGTCAGTTAAAGCAAATCTCGGGCGGGCGGCGGCGCATTTTGCTATAAGGGGCGCCGCCCCTCGCCTGATCTGCGGCGACACGCAATTGTCATGTTGGCGCGGCGGGTGTGAAGGCGTCAGAAAAGAATTCTTCGTCGGGCAGGCTACAGAGCGAAGTGAAATCGCGGTGCGCAGATTCGACCATCACCGGCGCGCCGCATGCATAGACCTGATGATTGCTCAAGTCGGGCAGATCCTGCATGGCGGCGTGATGAACAAGCCCGGTACGGCCCGTCCAGTTGTCGCCCGGCAACGGTTCCGACAGCACCGGCACGTATTTGAAATCGGCGCCACTGCGCGCCCACTGCTCCGGCAGGTCATTCATGTAAAGATCGGCCCGCACGCGCGCGCCCCAATACAGCACCATCGGCCGCTGGTTATTGATGTGGAACGCATGCTCGACGAGCGCCTTGACGGGCGCAAAGCCGGTGCCGCTTGCGAGCAATACAATCGGTTTGCTGCTGTCATCGCGCAGATAAAAAGTGCCGAGCGGCCCTTCGAAGCGCAGGATATCGCGGACTTTCATCGTGCTGAACACGTGCTGGCTGAACGGGCCGCCGTAATTACGCAAATGCAGTTGCAGAAATTCATCGTCATGCGGCGCGTTGGCCATCGACAGGCTGCGGCGGGCGCCGTCTTTCATCAGAATGTCGACGTACTGGCCGGCCAGAAACTGCAGCCGCTCGGACGCTGGCAGCTTCAGGTACAAGACCATGATGTCGCCGGCCACGCGTTCCATTTTTTGCACACGGCAGGGCAGGGTCTTGACCTGAATGCCCTTCGCCGTGCTGACTTCACGGCACTCGATCACAAGATCGCTGCGCGGTTTAGCCTGGCAAAAAAGCGCCAAGCCGAGCCGTTTGTCGACGTCGGTCAGTGCGCTGTCCTGGTGGATGCCGTAATCAACGGTGCCCGCCAGCACTGTGCCTTTGCAGGTGCCGCATGCGCCGTTGCGACATCCATACGGAATCACGTGGCCCTCGCGCAACGCCGCATCGAGTATTGTCTCGTCGTCTTGAACCGTAAAAACGTGATTGCTCGGACGAATGGTTACCTGATTGGGCATTTCAAACTGTATTTATCGGCAGCACCGGCGAAGAGCCGCTTTTTTAAGTTAAAATTTGCTTGCTATGCGACGCTTACTCATCATCGGTTGCGGCGACGTTGCCTTACGCGCGCTGCCGCAATTGCGCGAACGCTATCGACTCTACGGCCTGATCCGCAACCATGCGCGCGCGCCCTTGTTGCGTCAACGCGGTGTCGTGCCGATCGTGGGAGACCTCGATGATCCGCCAAGCCTCGCCGGATTGGCGGGCATTGCCCATGATGTTCTGCATAGCGCTCCACCACCGCCGCGCGGCGTGCGCGACACGCGCACAGCCCACCTCGTTGCAGCGTTGGGAAAGGCTAAAAGTCTACCACAGCAACTGGTCTATATAAGCACGAGCGGCGTCTATGGCGATTGCGCCGGTGCGGTGATCGACGAAACGCGCTGCCTGCATCCGCAGACGGGGCGCGCTCACCGCCGCGTGGATGCCGAACAGCAACTGCGCGAATGGGGCAAGCGCAGTTGCGTGCGCATCTCCATACTGCGCGCGCCGGGTATTTATTCGCCAACACGGTGGCCGCTTAAACGCCTCGAGGCCGGTCTGCCCGTGCTACGCGCTGACGAAGACGGCTACAGCAATCACGTGCATGCCGACGATCTCGCACGCATGGCGGTTGCGGCATTACGCTTCGGCCAAGCCGGTCGCATGTATAACGCGAGCGACGACAGCGTCCTTAAGATGGGCGATTACTTCGATCTCGTCGCCGATCATTGCGGCCTGCCGCGTCCGCTGCGGGTGTCGCGCGCGGAGGCAAGCGAGCGCATACCGGCCACTGTGCTGTCGTTTATGAACGAGTCGCGGCGGCTGTCCAATCGGCGACTCAAAACCGAGTTGCGGTTCAAATTGCGCTACCCGACAGTGCGCGACGGCATCGCGGCCATCGACTGCGGACAATGAATGCGATAATCGTTATTACCAATGCCCCCGACCGTGCAATCGCGGAAAAAATAGCGCGCGCACTGGTCGACCAGAAGCTTGCAGCGTGCGTCAATATTCTCGCGGGCTGCTCGTCGGTCTATCGCTGGCAGGGCAAAGTGGAAACCGCGGATGAAGTGCCGTTGCTGATTAAAACCCGCAGCGAAATTTATCCAGAAGTCGAGGCAGCGATAAAGAAGCTTCATCCGTACGAACTTCCCGAAATCGTCGCCGTCCCGGTCGCGCAGGGTTCGAGCGAGTATCTCGAATGGATCAATGCGTCAACCGTCACCGAGATCGGTTAAGTATAAATGTTAAGACTGATTGTCCTGATGGCGCTGTTGCTGTCGATCTGCGCGAGCGCCGCAGAACCGGAGTTACTCGAACCGGAAAAGGCATTCAAGTTTTCAGCGCGCCTCATCGACGCGGGGCAGGTCGAAGTGCGCTATGCGATCGCGCCCGGTTATTACCTGTATCGCGAGAAGTTTCAGTTCTCGGCTGCGCCGTCAACCGTCAGCGTCGATGCAACGCAATTGCCGCCCGGTAAAGTCAAGAAAGATGAATTTTTTGGCGAAGTGCAGATTTATCGCGGCGAGCAGCGATTCGTGCTGCCGGTCAAAGGTTTTGCCGGGCAGGACGCGCAGTTTAAATTAAACGTGGTCTCGCAA
>JANXRI010000426.1 GCA_025353085.1 Betaproteobacteria bacterium | reverse complement strand
CGTGCCGCCTGGTCGTAGCCATGCTCGAATATGAGCAAACCATCGCGGTTTAATTGACGCGGCGCCGACGCCACGATCTCGCGGATGCAATCCAATCCGTCGGCTCCCGCCTCTAAAGCGTCGATCGGTTCGGCGCGCAAGTCGCCGCGGCTTAAATGGCCGTCGCCCTCAGCTATATAGGGCGGGTTGGCGACGATCAGATCGAAGCGCTGCCCGCCCAGCGCGGAATACCAATCGCTGACGAGCCATTCGACATTGGGTGTCGCGTGCAGCCGCGCATTTTCGCGCGCTACCTCGAGAGCAGATACGCTGCGGTCGATCGCGGTGACCTGCGCGCGCCTTCGGTGTTTCGCAATTGCGATCGCAACGCAACCGCTGCCGGTGCCGAGATCGAGCCCGCGGCAGGCGCTCTCAGCGCTCATGCGTTCATGCGCGATTTCAACCAGTAGTTCGGTCTCCGGCCGTGGGATCAGGACCGCCGGCGTAACTTTGAAATCGAGACTAAAAAATTCGCGCGTGCCGACAATGTAGGCGACCGGCTCTCCAGCGGCGCGCCGGGAGACGTATACGGCAAATGCGTTGTGGTGCGCCTCACGTAATGCGTCGTCGGCATGCGCGATGAGATAAGCGTCGTCGACGCCGCACGCATGGCGCAACAACACGCGCGCGTCGATCGCCGCAAGCGGCGCGCTTGCGAGTGCCTCGGCTATGGTCAACATTTCTTTGGCAGGGACTTGCGAGTAAGGCTCTGGCGATTAAGCCGCTTGCGTTTCCTCACCGAGTGCCGCAAGTTGCTCGGCCTGATGCTCCGAACTCAACGCGCCGGTCAGTTCGTCGAGATCGCCCTCCATGATCGCGGCGATCTTATAAAGCGTTAGGTTGATGCGGTGGTCGGTGACGCGGCCCTGCGGAAAGTTATACGTGCGAATGCGCTCGGAGCGATCGCCGCTGCCGATCAACGATTTGCGGGTAGCGGCGGTTTTTTGATTCTGCTCCCGCACCTGCTGATCCTTGATGCGCGCAGCGAGCACGGCCAGCGCGCGCGCCTTGTTTTTGTGCTGCGAGCGGTCATCCTGGCATTCGACCACGATGCCGGTCGGCAGATGCGTGATACGGATCGCGGAATCGGTTTTATTAATATGCTGGCCGCCGGCGCCCGACGCGCGGAACGTGTCGATGCGCATCTCGGCGGGATTCAACACAACGTCAGCCACCGCATCGACTTCGGGCAACACCGCGACCGTGCAGGCCGATGTGTGAATGCGCCCTTGCGTTTCGGTGGTCGGCACACGCTGCACGCGGTGGCCGCCCGATTCGAATTTGAGCTTCGAATACGCGCCCGCGCCCGCGATTCTCGCGATGACTTCCTTATAACCGCCGAGTTCGCTCTGGCTTTGCGACATAATTTCGACCTGCCACTTTTTGCGTTCGGCATAGCGCGCGTACATGCGAAAGATATCCGCCGCGAACAACGCCGACTCATCGCCGCCGGTGCCGGCGCGGACTTCAAGAAAAATATTGCGCTCGTCGTTGGGATCCTTCGGCAGCAGTTCTTTTTGCAGATCTGCTTCGAGTTGATCGAGGCGCGCGCGCGCTTCCTTGATTTCGGTTTCGGCGAATTCGCGCATCGCGGGATCGTCCGCCATTTCGGCGGCCGCGCGCATGTCGTCCTCGCTGCGGCGGTACAGCGTGTAGAGATCGACGACCGGCGTGATTTCCGCATACTCGCGCGTGAGCTTGCGGTAACTGTCCATGCTGTCGGTCGCATGTTCGGAGCTCAACAACCCGTTTAATTCTTCAAGCCGCAGGGTCAACTGCCGGAGTTTGGCGGCAATGCTTTCCTTCATTCGGATTTTTTCAGCTGAAAGAGTCGCCTTAACATGGTGACGAGATGTTCGCGGTCGTCGTCGTTCGCGTGGTTCAGCGCATGCGTCGGGGCGTGCAGAAATTTATTGGTCAGCGAATGGGAGAGTTGCTCGAGGACCTGCTGCGCGTTGTCGCCGCGCGCGAGGCTCCGCACCGCGCGTTCAACCTCCTCGCGGCGGGCCCGCTCGGCATCATCGCGCAACGCGCGGATCGTCGGCACGAGCTCGCGGTTGTCGAGCCACTGCATAAAATCGCCGACCTGGGTTTCGATGATGGCTTCGGCCTGCGCAACCGCCGACTCGCGCTTGTCGAGCCCTTCGCGCGCCATTCTGCCCAGATCATCGACCGTGCATAAAAAGACGTCGTCGAGCGCGCCAACTTCGGTCTCGACGTCGCGCGGCACAGCGAGATCGACGATGAGCAGCGGCCGGTGCCTGCGCGTGCGCAAGGCGCTCTCGATGAGGCCTTTACCGATGATCGGCAGCATGCTGGCAGTGCACGACACGATGATGTCATGCACGGCAAGCTGCGATGGCAGATCGTTGAGACTGATCGCGCGGCCGCGAAAGCGCTCCGCAAGGTGCTGCGCGCGTTCGACCGTGCGGTTGGCAAACGTCATATGGCGCGGGTGGCGCGCGCCGAAATGCGTCGCCGTCAATTCGATCATTTCACCGGCCCCGATGAAGAGCGCGCTCTGCTCGGCAATGCTGGGATAAATGCGCTCGGCAAAGCGCACGGCGGCGGACGCCATCGAAACCGTGCTCGCACCGATATCGGTCTCCGAGCGCACCGCCTTGGCGACTGAAAACGTGCGCTGAAAAAGTTTATTGAGCAAGAGGCCCAGCGTGCCC
>JANXRI010000420.1 GCA_025353085.1 Betaproteobacteria bacterium | reverse complement strand
GGAACTCGTCGTGGCTGACACGCTGCAGGACCTCGCGCTAGACTTTCGCGCGCTTTGCGCTCCTGCAAATTGAAACCCGGGAAGAGACGCGGCTCATAAAGTTGCTCGAGCGGGTGGTCAATCTCGAAAACTGGCCGCTTTTTGTGTGGACGATCGCCGACGGCTTAATGTGCGTGCCGCGCACCGACGTCATGACGCAGACCTATGAATTTCAGGACGCGCTGCGCCATATCGATAAGACGCCGCAGAACGGCGTATATGCGCTGATCGACGCCCAGCGAGATCTGTGGTGGGGACGTTGAAATTTTTTGTCAACGCGAAGAGGAACTTACATCGCGTATTCCGGCACACAACTGAAGTGCCCGCATGACATTATTCTCGACCATATCCGCCGTGTCCCGGCGGGTGGCGCAAACGGCGAGTCGTCTTACTAAAGGACGCGAACTGGCGGAATGCCTGCGCGCAATAGAGCGCGAAGAGGTTCCGATTGCGATCGCATTTTTAAGCGGGCAGACGCGCCGCGGTCGCCTGCGCGTTAGTTATGCGACTTTGCGCATCGCGCGCGATGTAGTACCTGGCGAGAAGCCTGAACTAACGATCAGCGACGTGGATGCCGCGTTCGGCGAACTTGCAGCAATTTCAGGGGCGGGTGCGACCGCCGCGCGCAAGCAGCGGCTCGAAGCGCTAATGGCGCACGCCACGGCCGAGGAACAAGATTTCTTGATGCGGCTCATCGTCGGTGAATTACGGCAGGGTGCGCTTCAGGCACTCGTGCTCGAAGCCGTGGCTGCGGCGGCCGGGGTTGCTATCACTGACGTGCGCAAAGCCGCGATGTCCGCCGGCGGGGTTGGCGAAGTAGCGCAGGCTTTGCTGTTCGAAGGCAAATCTGCCCTCAACCGGTTTGCAATTCGCTTGATGCAGCCCATGTCGTCGCAGTCGGCGCTCGATACAGCGGCGGCTCTGCAAACGCTTGGCGCCGCCGCATTCGAATGGAAAATCGACGGCGCGCGCGTGCAAATTCATAAAGCGGGCAATGAGGTGCGGGTATACACGCGTAATTTGAACGACGTCACGCAGCGGGTGCCGGAAATTGTCGCGCTGGTGCGCCCCGCGAGCGAGCGGTTCCGTCTGCTTGCGGGCTCGGTGCCGCCGGATTCGCTTATCCCGCGCATAGTGACCGGCGACCCGGCCGAGGCGACAGAATTTTTCGAGCAGGCAATCGTGCACGGTCACGAAGGCGTGATGGCCAAGTCCGAGTCGCTCGATGCCCCCTGCGAAGCGGGGCGCCGCGGCGCCGGCCGGATAAAAATTAAACGCGCTAATACACTCGATTTGGTTGTATTAGCCGCTGAATGGGGACATGGCAGGCGGCGCGGCTGGCTGTCCAATCTGCATCTCGGTGCGCGCGATCAGAATGGCGGATACGTGATGCTCGGCAAGACGTTCAAGGGACTGACGAACCAGATGCTCGAGTGGCAGGCCCAGGAATTTTTGAAGCGGGAAACTGTGCGCGATGCGGCGGCAGTGCACTTGCGGCCTGAAGTCGTCGTGGAGGTCGCCTTCAACGAAGTGCAGGCAAGCTCGCGTTATCCGGGCGGGCTCGCGTTGCGCTTCGCCCGCGTGAAAGGCTACCGTCCCGACAAGCGCCGGGACGAAGCCGATACGATCGAGACGGTGCGCCAGCTCTATTCGGCGCAAGTACACGCAGGCGGCCCGCAAGATCCGGCCGCGAGGAGTTAGGTCTCGATCAGACCCTTAAAGCCGCCCCAGAACATGCGCTTCGCGTCGAACGGCAGTGTTTTCGGGTCCATCATTTTCGCCAGCCGCGGGTCTTTCATCACCTTGCCTTTTGGCTCCGGGCCGCCGTCGCCCCAGCGCGTGGCTTTGCCCGCCTTGGAATTCTTGAATATTCCCATGTAGAAATTCATCGCTTCTTCGGCCTTGCCGTCGAACCATAGAAACGGCGTGATCTTTTGCATGCGTTCTTGCTTCTGTGATGAAACCGTTTATCAGCCGCCGCTCAATGCCTGCACGATCACCACCTCGTCGCCGGCGGTAAGCGGCTGCGAAAGTTCGTGCGCCTGTTCGCCGTTGACGAAAATTCGGATGTGGCGTCGGATGGCATCCTGCTCGTCGACGATGCGAAAACGAATCCCCATATATTGGCGGTCAAGTTCGACGAGCACGGCGCCGAGCGTGACGCCCGCCCCGTCCACTTCGCCGCGCCCGGTGTAGGACCGTAATGCGCCGGGAATTAAAACTTTCATAGGGTCAAAAAATCTTGAACCGCCAAGGACGCCAAGGAAAGCGCAAGTCTCGTTGATGATGCGATTAATTTCATTTTTGAGATGACGGTTTACAACGACGCTCCCGGTCTGCAATCTTCACGTACCGATTGCTGTTGGGTTCCTTCGCGTCCTTGGCGGTTAAAGATCTGTTTTTTCAATTCATTTCGGCCGCTTCAACGGCGTAGATCTCGGGCAAGTGCTGCGCGATACACGTCCACTGCCGCCCTTCATCACGGCTCACCCACAACTCGCCGCCGGTGGTGCCGAAGTAGAGGCCGACCGGATCCTGCGCGTCGCCGGTCATCGCCTGGCGTTTGACAGTCCACCACGCCTGGCTCGACGGCAAGCCACCATCGAGGCGCTGCCAGCTTTCCCCTGCATCGCGCGTCGCATAGACCGCGGGTTTGCCGCCGGGGCTTGTGCGTGGCCACACGGTGGTGCCGTCCATCGGGAATACCCACGCCGTTTTGTCGTCGCGCGGATGCACGACGAGCGGAAAGCCGATATCGCCGACATCTTTCGGCATGTTGTTGCCGATGCGCACCCACGCGCCGTCGCCGTCACGCCGGTAAATGCCGCAATGGTTCTGCTGATAGAGGCGGTCGGGATTGCTCGGACACAAGCGCACGCAATGCGGATCGTGAAACGTCGGCTCGCTCGCGTCGAAGCCCTCGACGGTTTCCATGCCCTCGAGAATCGGCCGCCACGTTCTGCCGCCATCTTTCGATTCATGCACGCCGCCGCCCGACATGCCGAATATCAGGTGCGCGGAATTACGCGGGTCGACGATGATCGAATGAAGTTTCGGGCCGTCGGGCGTGCCGTCCTGCACGGTGCCCATCCATTTTCGATAAGTTGTGTCGTCGTTGATCGGCGAGCACGGATCCCAGGTAACGCCGCCGTCATTCGAGCGGAAAAACCCTTGCGGCGAAGTGCCCGCGTACCAGACGTTCGCTTCATCACGGTGGCCCGGCGTAAGCCAGAACGTGTGATCGACGCTGCGGCCTTTTTCGCCCGCGGGCGCTTTGGCAAATGCCGGTGGCCGTTTAGCCTCTTGCCATGTTTGCCCACGATCGGTCGAGCGCATCACGGTCGGACCGAGGTGGCCGGTCTTGGTGGCGGCGAGCAAAGTACGGCGGTCGCGCGGATCGAGCATCACCTGGCTCACGATATGGCCGAGAAAATGCGGCCCTTCGACGCGCCAGCTTTCCCGCGCTGCATCGCCGTGAACGAACCACGCGCCCTTGCGCGTTGCGACCAGAAGCGTAAGTGGGCGCGCGTTATTTTGAATGGCTGCCATGCCCGTCTCCTTTAGGTTAATACACGCGCGTGCCTGGCATTAGTGGCGACCGTTTCGCGGATCGGCCGGATCGGCCGCACTTCGACGCAGCCCACGCGCGCCGGCGGAATTTTCGATGCGACCTGGATCGCTTCATTAAGGTCGCGCGCTTCTATCATGTAGAAACCCGCGAGTTGCTCTTTGGTTTCAGCGAATGGTCCGTCGGTGATCGACAGCTTGCCGTTGCGGATGCGCACCGTGGTCGCCGTCTGCACGGACTGCAGCGCTTCCGACGCGAGGCATTGGCCGCTCTTGCGTATGCCGCGATCGAATTCAACGCAATCTTCATCGGGCAGTTCGTCGAGCCGCTTTTCGTCGAGGTATACGAGGCAAAGATATTTCATGGCTTGCTCCAGAGGGAATGGGGAAGATCGATCAGGTTTCAGCGGCCGCCAGTCCCAGCGCATTCAGCGTGCGCTCGTCGGCGGCGACCGGCCGCACTTCGACACAGCCGTGCCAGGCGCCGGGAATCCGCGCTGCAATGCCCACCGCCTCATCCATGTTTTTTGCCTCGATCAGAAAGTAACCGCCGAGTTGTTCCTTGGTTTCCGCGAACGGGCCATCGGTAGCGGAGATCTTGCCGTCGCGCACACGCACCGTGGTCGCGGTCGCCGGCAACTGCAGCCGGTCGCAGGCGAGAAAATGGCCGCTGCGCTTAATCTCATCGATAAAGACGCGGTAATCGGCGTAATGGCGCGTCGCCGCTTCTTCCGACATGTGTTCCATCAGCGTGATGGCGCAAATAAGGCACAAAAACTTCATATTGCGGATTCCATGATTTTTATTTTTCCGCAGCCGCTTTTAGATTGGCGAGCCCGGCCGCGAAATCTCTGCCGATCATGTTGTCCATATTGATGAACACCTGCATGAGCTTGGAGATGAACGGGGCCGGGCCGGCCATAGACCACGTGACAGCAGTGGATGCGCCCTTTGGCTCGACGAGAAATTGAATCGTGTTGTGCGCCTCGAACGGTTTGACGAAATCGATTTTGAGCCCGACTTTAACCGGCGGCACGGATTCGGTGATGTCCATGCTGCCCTGGCCGACGTCGTTGTTGCCGTCCCAGGCGTAGTGCGCACCTTTGCCGCTGGTCACAGGCCCGTAGGTTCTTTTCATGGCCGGATCTTTTTTGTCCCACGGTGACCACTCGCCCCAGCGCTTGAAGTCGTTGATCATTGCAAACACTTTCTCCGGCGGGGCATGGATGCTCGTCGAGCGCTCAACCCTAAAAGTGTCAGGCTTGGTCGCGGCAAATATCAGTACGCCGGCAATGAGGGCGACGACACCGATGGCGATGATTTTCAGCATGGATTCTCCTGGAACCTATCTCAAAAATAAAAAAAGACTACCAGCCGCGGATAAACGCCGATACCCGCAGATGAGTATCCGGCACCATCCTCCGTCCTATATCCCACGCCAAGTTCTTTAGTACTTTCGAACTTATCTGCGTTTATCTGCGGCTCCAACTGTTTTCGAGACTGCTTCTAGTTAAACGGCAATCACATCTTTACAATTATCATCCACGACACGCCGAAGCGGTCGGCCACCATGCCGAAGCGCGGCGAATAAAAAGTTTTAGCCATCGGCATCTGCACCTGGCCGCCCGCGCCGAGCGCAGCAAAGAGACTCTCCGCTTCTGCCTCGGTGTCGACGGTCAGCGACAGCGAAAACCCCTTAAAGCTGGGCTTGCCTTCGCAGCGCCCATCGGATGCCATGATGGCGGTGTCACCAAGGTGAAAGCACGCATGCATGATTTTGTCTTCGGAGTTCGGCGCCATGCAGCCGGGCTGCGGCGGTTCGGGGCTGTCCTTGAAACGCATCAGCATCTCAACCTTAACGCCAAGCGTTTGTTTGTAAAACTCGATCGCTTCTTCACAACGTCCGTCAAAAAACAAATACGATTGAAGTTTCATGTTGAGTCCTTTGCGGTTAAATGGATTTGCGGATTTTTTGCGGACTGCGCGCAGGCCCGCTTCCCGGTCAAGAATTCCTGGTAGTTTTTCATCGGGTATTACGCCAGATTCCGAGTCAGCGGTCGCTTCACGATAATCATAAAACGCATGTTCTTATCGCCTTGTCGCGGCAGAGAAATCGGCAGTTCGCCGGCAGTTCTTAATACCTGGTCGAACGGCGCGCGGCCATTTCGACCACCGCCCGATTATTTTTTTAGCGCGGCGAGCCGCCGCTCGAGAAACCGCCGTTCGGGCGCCTGGCGGGTTAGAGCGAGCGCGCGTTCGTAGGATTCCCGCGCGTCGTCATTTCTGCCAAGACGCCGGCACAAGTCGGCACGCGCTGCGTGGGCAAGGCGGTAATCAGCGAGGTCGCCACGCGCAAGCAATGCCTCAACGAGTGCTAAGCCCGCCTGCGGACCGTCGCGCATGGCGACTGCGACGGCGCGATTCAGGTCGACCACGGGCGACGGCTCGGTGGCGGACAGCAAATCGTAGAGACCGACGATTTCGTTCCAGTCGGTCGCCCCGGCGTCAGGCGCTTCGGCGTGCACCGCGGAGATCGCCGCCTGCAAACAGTAGGATCCGGGCACACGCATCGGCAGCGCGCGCTCGACGAGCGCAACGCCTTCGTTGATGAGATCCCGGTTCCACCGCTTGCGGTCCTGCTCGTCGAGCAAAATTAAATCTCCCGACTGCGAAGCGCGTGCCGCCCGTCGTGACTCATGCAGGAGCATCAGCGCCAGCAAGCCCATCGCTTCGGGCTCCGGCAATAACCCAACGAGCAACCGCGCGAGCCGGATAGCCTCACCCGACAAATCGTGCCGCGTCACCGACTCGCCTGAAGACGCCGAATAACCTTCGTTGAAAACGAGATAAATCACGCGCAGCACGCTGTCGAGCCGCTCGGGCAGTTCAGTCGGAGCCGGCACTGAATAGGAGATTTTCGCGTCGCGAATCTTCGTTTTCGCGCGCACTATGCGCTGTGCGAGCGTCGGGGCGCCGGTCAGAAACGCAGCGGCGATTTCCTCGGTGGTAAGTCCACACACTTCACGCAGTGTAAGCGCAACCTGGGCATCCGGCGGCAGCGCGGGATGGCAGCACGTGAACATGAGCCGCAGGCGATCGTCTTCGATGTCGTCAGCGTCGGGCTCTATACTTTCGTCCGCGATATTCTCGAGCTGCTCGTCATCGAGCGCATCAAAGCGGGCGCGCCTGCGTATGCCATCGATGGCTTTAAAGCGGCCAGCCGAGACCAGCCATGCACGGGGATTCGCCGGAACCCCTTCGCGCTGCCATTGCTCAAGCGCCGCTCTGAACGCATCGTGCAGCGCTTCTTCAGCGACATCGAAGTCGCCCAGCATGCGGATCAAGGTCGCCAGGACTCGCCGCGACTCGGCGCGATAAACGCCGTCGACAATCTCGCGCATGTTTTTTTCCGGCGCTGCGTTCATCAGCCTCGCTTCCCGTGGGCGGCCATTTTAAACGAGACATGGATGCTTTAAACCGGCAAGACCAATCCGATGGCGCAGCATTCCCCGGTAGTCGACACGCGCCGCTGGCCCGCTCATGAGCGTTCACCGCTAACCTTTAATTAATAAGCAGGCGAATGCGAGCGGGGTATCGGTTGTCTCATCCTCTCTTGAAACGTTAAAGCTCCCATGTATAAAACCCGGCTATATATATTCGCCACGATTGGCGTCCTCCTGTTAATAGCGGCTTCAGGTCGCGCACTTGCTCAAACCTGCCGCACGAGCAGCAATTACGAGATTACGTTAATCGACGACGCGTTGCGGTTCGATCGCAAAAGCACTCCCCCCCAACGACTTGAAATGCGGCGCGGGGTGCTGGCGGTCGACGCCAGGGCGATCGTCCTCGGCGCGGACGACCGCAAACGCGTTGCCGCGTTCGAGACAAAAGTGCGCGAGCTGATACCAAAAATAAAGGTCATCGGCCAGCGTGGCGTCGACCTGATGGTGGTGGCGATACGCGAGGAGGCAGCGCGCTCGTCACCTGCCGCCGCGGCGCGGCCTGAACTCAACGCACGGGTCGATGCGCGTGCACAGGAATTTAAAAGCCGTATTGCAAACAGCACAACGAGCAAGGAATGGCAGCCCGCGGCGATGAGCGGTTACATGGCGACGATTTTAGCGGACGTCGCGCCGTTGATCAGCGGCGATCTTGCGCAAAAAGCGCTCGACCTCACGATGAAAGGCGATCTCGGTGGCGTGATGGCGCTTCAGGATCAAGCCACTGCGTTGCGTGATTCGCTGGAAAAACGCATACAGTCGAAACTCGCCGCGCTGCAGCCCGATATTCAGGCACTCTGCCCGGCGCTGCGCGAACTCGACCGCATCGAGGCAGCCATCACGCAACCGTTGCCCGACCGCAGCCGTCTCAATTTGATCAAGGTCGACTCTTGAGGCGTTGTGCAGCGTTGCCGAAATCCCGCGGCGCCGTTCGACTGTCTCTCACGCCGGCACGGGCGGCCAGATACGCTGCCCAACCGCCGGCGACCGTGGCGCGTGCGTAAGCCGGGGGCGGACGCGTCCCATCCACGTTGCGGGGTCATGCGCCGGGGCTTCGTGCGGCGAGAAGTGCTGCTCGCGCAGTTCGAGCGATTGAAATTCATGCAGGATCGCATGCTTGTACTCGCCGACCGTCGCCAGCAGCTTGCGCGCGCCGAGGCAACCCGGGAGTGTCGCGAGCAACGGCATGCGCTCCTGCGCATACCAGGCGCCCAGATCGTCTTCGACCGCCGGATTCGCGGCATTGTAATTGCCGAGTTGAATAACCGGCCCGCTCGTGAAGCCAGGACCGCGCTGCGCGCCAGCCGGTCCTTCAACGCGAATCTCCTCGGCAAATATGCACGCCGTCGATTCTCGGCGCATGGCCATGAACTGTTTGGTTTCGTCACTTTGACGCGTGAGCAGTTGCCGCGGGCTTGGCTTAAGGAATGTATGCGTTGTGCTGCCGCCGAACAGAGCAAGATAACCTGTGCCGCCCGCGCGATGTTTCGCTTCGATGAGTTGGTAATGCGCGGCCCACAGATAACCGGGCCGCGCGAGCTTTTCCGGAATGTGCACCCGATGAAACCAGTCAAGATAGCGGGCGCGATATTCATCGGCCAGGTCGTACCAAATCACCCATATTCCACGGTCCATTCGAAGCGCCTGTCTTCAATGTCTATGCAGGTGACAGTGTAATACACGCGCAGGGTCGAAATAATGCGTGCAGTCCATGGCCAGTCAGGAAACTCGCAGTGATTTAGAGGCGCTGACATTATTGAACATGAAAGCACACAGAAATTGGCATGCGCGCAAAATTTAGCCTGTAAAAACTACAATGCCGAGCGTGGCACGGCCCCCGCGGTGATGGCATGATGCGGCCCACCGGTATTTTTTTGAGACGAAAAGGTTGTGCAACATGAGCGAAGAAAAAAAAACGTGCGGCTGGGGCGTGGCGGGACTCGGCTGGGTCGCCGGTGACTTTGTCGTGCCGGCGATGGTGCAGGCGGGCTCCGAACTCGTCGCCTGCGTCGGCAGCACGCCTGAAAAGTCGCAGGCGTTTGCGCAGCGTTTTGGATTCACGCGCGCGCATGCGGGGCTCGACTCGTTATTGACCGATCCCGCGGTCGATGCCGTGTACCTCGCGCTGCCGAATTCGATGCATTACGCGGCCGTGCTCGCCGCGGCGCGCGCCGGCAAACAGATCCTGTGCGAAAAACCGTTTGCGATGAGTGTGGCGCAGGCGCGCGAGATGGTCGCCGCCTGCACAGAGAGCGGCGTGATCTTGCGCATCGCGCACCAGATTCGCCTCGACGCGGCGGTCTCGCGCGCGCGCGAGATCGTGCGCTCCGGCCGGCTCGGCCGTCTCGCCGGGATATCGATCGAGCGCGGCTCAGCCAACCCGGCGCGCAAAACATGGCGGCTCGACAACGCGCAGAGCGGTGTCATATTCGATGTCGGCGTGCACCTGCTCGATTTGATCCAATGGGTCAGCGGTCAGCGTTTCGTCGAAGTCAGTGCGTTCAGCCATCCCGACCGCAAGCTGGGCAAGTCCGACGATACGGTGACAGTGCTCGGGCGCCTCGACGGTGATTGCCATGCGGTCGCGCGCGCGACGCGTGAGGTCGGCAGCGCCGAAAACAATCTGATCGTCGAAGGCGCCGACGCGACGCTCTTTACGTCATCGTTAAGATTCGCAAAAGAGCACGTGGTCAGCGTGCGCGACAAAAATGGCGTGACCGAAGAACGTTTCCCGGCGAGCCCCGCTTATGTACTGCAAGTGAGCGCGTTCGAAGGCGAATTGCGCGGCGTCCGCAGCCAATTGCCGGACGGCGAAGACAGCCTGCACACCGTCGCCACCACGCAGGCGGTGCTGCAGTCGATCCTGGAACGGCGCATCGTCAGCGTGTCGACGGCGGCATGATGATTACGCATCGGTTCATGGTCGCGGTATTGTTCGCATTTGCTTGCTCGAGCGCCTCCGCCGGCGTGTGGATCGAGATGAGCAGGAACGACGACTACGCGGCCTATGCCGATCCATCCACCATCCGGCGCGACGGCGGTTTGGTAAAAATGTGGAGCATGTTCGACTATAAAAAGCCGCAACCGGGGCCCGGCGGCAAGCCTTATCTGTCGACGCGGCGCCACTTCGAATACGACTGCAAGCGGGTGAGAGCACGCGCGCTGGGCGCGTCACTGCATGCGGTGAAGGCGGGCAACGGCGAAGCGCTAATCGCCAGCGACGCCAAACTCGGCTGGAGCAAGGTAGCGCCCGACAGCGCCGATGATTTTCTGTTCAGATTTGCGTGCAAAAAGGAAACGGGGCAAGCGACGATTTACGGAAAGTGAGCGTGCGCGGCTTGCTGCAGAATTATTCGGGAGAAGCAACTGTTGTTCCGGTTCGGTGACACGCGCCACGCGCGGGTGCTGCGCTCGATGGAACTCTTCGCGAAGGAAGTGATGCCGGCGGCGGAGTGATGCGCGTGTGTCAGGTGCGCGGACGTCTTTTCTCCTTCGAATAACGCCTCGCGCGTTTGAATTATGATGGACGCCATGTCACTCGTCACATCTGATGGCAACGTGTTCGTGTTGCGCTCGGGCGACAAGCCCGCCACGCAGATCGCTTACGTGAACGCCAACCGGCAAATATGCCAAGGTACCTTCGGCGTCTATGGCACCGATCACAATCAATACGCGTACGGCTCGAATGCCTGCAATGTGGCTACATGTACGGCGCCAATGGCAGCGATATCGTCGCGCGGTTGTGCCCGAAGTGTCAGTGCGGCGTCGAGGGCATTCAATACTGGCTGCCGGATATCAGTCCGAAAGCTTTTAAGCTTAACGATAAATAGCGCACGGCCGCAGAACGGAAATCGATGAACGCAGAATTTTCGAGCTGTGCTGTCAGCCCGCTCAGGGGCGCACTGCGTCTGCTGTTGGGCGCCACGCTCGCGTGCATTTCTTCCGCCACACCGGCGCAGATTTACGAATGTATCGACGCCAACGGCAAATTCGAATTCACGCAGAAATGCGCGCCAGGCACCGTTCGGCAACGCGAGGTTGCCAAGACCGGTGGGGGCAACTCCGACGCAGCGAGTCAGCCGCGGATTTCATACCAGGAACAGGAACACGCGTTTCGCCAGCGCCAGTTCGAGCGCGAGGCAAAAGAAAGAAAAGAACTTGCCGCGACGGAAACGGCCGCGAAGCAATGCAACTCAGCTCGCGTGCACCTCGTGTCGATCGAAAACGCCCGCCGTGTGAAAGGCGGGAACGATCCGAAAACCGGTGAGGCGCGCTACCTCGACGACAACGAGCGCGCTGCCGCAACGCAAAAGGCGCGCGACACGGTTTCGGCTAATTGCAAATAGCGAAGCCGCGTTTTATTCATCGTCCCTGAATAACGACGTATTTTGAAATAGCGAAGGTGTTGTAGACATCGATTTGGTTCGCCCTGAAAGTAGGTGTAAGCAAGCATTGCGGCGTCTACTGCGGCTGCAACTTCGCCGCCGTCACGACTTTTCTCCAGCGCTGAATTTCATCGCGCAAAAAGGTTGCGTATTGCTGTGATGAGAGCGCCGCGGAATCCAGGCTTAGCACGGCGTACTGCTCGCGCACTTCCGGCGTCGCCAGTGCTTTGGCGATCGCGGCTTCCAGTTTGGCCAGCGCCGCAGCGGGAAACGAAGCGGGCCCGAGCAATCCATACCGCGTGTCGACCAGCACGTCAGGGTAGCCGGCCTCGGCGAACGTCGGCGCATCAGGCAGCGCACGTGCGCGGCGCCGGCTCGCAATTGCTAAAACGCGGACCTTGCCGGCTTTAATCTGGCCTACCGCACCGGGCGCCGCTATGAACATCGAGTCGACATGACCGCCGATGACATCGGTCAATCCAAGCGATGCGCCTTTATATGGCACATGCACGATGTCGATGCCGGCGGTCTGCTTCAAGAGCTCCGCGCCGAGATGCAGCGAGCCGCCGGTGCCCGACGATGCGTGCGTAAGCTTGCCGGGATTTGCTTTGGCGAGCGCGATGAATTCCCGCACGCTCCTGGCCGGCACTGTCGGGTTCACCACGAAGATGATGTCGCTCGTCGCAAGCGAGCCGACTGGCTGAAAATCGCGAATCGGATCGAACGGTAGTTGCGGGTAAGTGCTCGAGTTGATCGAGAACGATGAAGAAATGACGACCATCGTATAGCCATCGGGCGCGGCCTTGGCGACCAGATCGCAGCCGATGATGCCGTTGGCGCCGGCGCGATAATCGATGACGAAAGGCTGGCCTAGAAACTCGAAAAGCTTTTGCGCGACCGGGCGCACCGCGAGATCGTTCGGCCCGCCCGGCGCGAACGGCACGATGATGCGCACGGCTTTCACGGGATAGTCCGGGGACTGCGCGACTGCACTCGCTGCAATTGTCAGCGCACCAACGATCAGGTGCAGCGACGCTATACGAACGGATATCGCGAATTTCATGGATTTGTCCTCGCGGGGCAGCGCGCATCTGCATCTATTAAACCGCTTCACTTTAACCTGCGACGGCAACAAATGCGAAGCCCCGCGAAGGGTCGCAGGGCTTCATTTGCCACTTAGGGGTGGCGGGGTGTCGTCACGGTGTCGTGACAGTTGCCGGCCTATCGTTGCCGGCTTTCAGGTTTGGCTGTCGGAAGAGTCGTCGATATAGAACCTCCATTTCCAGCTTGATACGGGCTTCGATCTCACGGCCCGGAAAAGCCCTCAAACTTGCTTCCAGGGCGGCCGTCGCACGTTCGCATCAGGTACACCCGCTCATGAGGGCGCGCACAACAGCGAATCAAGACTGCAACAACCGTAACGTCGATGGTTAGTCTGGGACCCTGTTTCCGAACCGTGTTTCCGAAGCGCTTTTAGTAGACTCCTCGCGCGCGCTGCCGTCAAGGCCGCGATGCAAATTTCTTGCAGCAGCCTGCGTGCGAATCTATCGTGCGCGGTTTCGGTGATGCTTGAACCGCCTTGCTCGCTAATGCTTTAAGCGTAAGTCGTCGCTGACTTCAACTATCTTTTTGTGCCTCTGTTCTTAAGGGGCGTGACACCTCTGCGTTTAAAAACGCGTTCGTGTTTTTTCTCAATGAAGCACTAATATAGGCGCCACCCCCGCAGCGC
>JANXRI010000411.1 GCA_025353085.1 Betaproteobacteria bacterium | reverse complement strand
CATCTCGTCCAAACCGATTATTGAACGCGTATCCGACGCCCGTCAGGAATGCAGCCCGGCGCCGCAACGCAGCGGCAGCGGCAGCAACATCATCGGCCCCATCATCGGCGGCGTGGTCGGCGGCTTGCTCGGCCATCAGGTTGGCGGCGGCAGCGGCCAGACCGCGGCGACCATCGTCGGCGCGACTGGCGGCGCAGTCGCGGGTTCGGCGATCGGCAGTCGCGCGAACGCATCTCAACCCGAGCAACAATGCCGCACCGTGGAGTCATCGCGCGAAGTGGTGAACGGATACGACGTGGTGTATCGTTATAACGGACGCGATGTCAGCGTCGCGCTGCCCTACAATCCGGGCAGCACGATCAAAGTTGGCGTCGCCGCAATTCTCGATGACCGCAGCGCCGATGCACGCCGCGATGACCGGGATCTCCGCCAGGAGCCCTACGACAGTCGGCGCCGCCGCGGCCAGTAGCAGAACAAACGGCGGCTCTGCCGCCGGTTTTTTTTGTAACTAGCGACAACTCACTTTTATCGAGGACTATGTATGCGGGGTAAATTGCGGCAACTCGGAATTCTCGGTCTCGGCGTGTGCATGGGAATATCGATCGCGGTGTATCTGCCGGCAGTGGCACAGCCCGGACGCGTCGCGCTGCCGGTTGAAGAACTACGCGCATTTACCGAAGTGTACGGACGCATCAAGAGTGACTACGTCGAAGCGGTCGATGATCGCAAGCTGATTAATCAGGCGATTGCCGGCATGCTTGCGGGGCTCGACCCGCATTCAAGTTATCTCGACAAAGATGCCTACCGCGAGATGCAGGTCGGCACGCGCGGCGAGTTCGGCGGTCTCGGCATCGAAGTGGGCATGGAAGACGGCGCGGTCAAGGTGATATCGCCGATCGACGATACACCCGCATCGCGCGCCGGCATCAAGCCGGGCGACCTGATCGTCAAACTCGACGACGCGTTTGTCAGAGGCATGAGCCTCAATGACGCGGTCAAGAAAATGCGCGGCAAGGCCGACACGCCGATCACGCTGGTGATCGCGCGCAAAGGCGAGACCCAACCGCTCATGTTCACGCTCATTCGCGCTGTGATAAAAATCCAGACGGTCAAAGCGACGCTGCTCGAGCCGGGTTATGCTTACTTTCGCGTTACGCAGTTCCAGGGACCGACCGGCGAAACGCTTGCCAATGCAATTCAGACCGTGTTCAAGCAAAACCAGGGGCCGATGAAAGGTCTCGTGCTCGATTTGCGCAACGATCCGGGCGGCTTGTTGAGCGGCGCCGTGGCCGTGTCGGCGGCATTTTTACCGAAGGACGACCTTGTCGTTTATACGGACGGCCGTACCGAAGACGCCAGGATGCGGCTGACTGCAAATCCCGATAATTATCTCAACCGTACCGGCTCGCGCGATTACCTGTCGAAATTGCCGCAGGAGGTCAAAGATGTGCCGATGGTCGTGCTCGTCAATGGCGGCTCAGCCTCGGCGTCCGAGATCGTCGCCGGCGCCTTGCAGGACCACCACCGCGCCGTCATCATGGGCACCCAAACGTTCGGCAAGGCATCGGTGCAGACGATCTTGCCGCTCGGTGACGGCACCGCGATAAAGTTAACCACCGCGCGCTATTACACGCCCAACGGCCGGTCGATCCAGGCCAGAGGCATCGTGCCCGACATTACGCTCGACGATGGATCGAGCAAGGATGTCATCGCGCTTAAAATGCGCGAAGCGGATTTGAGCAAGCACCTGACGAATGAGCGTGCTGAAAACGCCGCGCCTGCCGTGCCCTCTGTTAATTCGTTCAACTTCAAACCAGCGGCGCGGCCGCAGGATGTCGATGAGAAGGATCTGCGGCCCGAGCCCGGCGCGATCATCGCGAAAAGCGACTACGAACTCACGCAGGCAATAGCGTTCCTGAAAAGCCGCGGCGTTACCCGCACGACCAGCGCCCATTGAAGCCAAAAAAAGGGCAGGGAAAAATCCCTGCCCTATGCGCTCGGAGATTAACCAGCGTTCAGGATTTCGGTTCGGCTTTCTTGGTCGTGTGCTTGGTCGCTTTGCGTTTCGTCACGTGTTTCTTAGTGGCGACCGGCACATTTTCCGCTTGCCTGGTGACATGCTCGGAACCGTTGGCGCGCGAGCGGCTCAGTTGATCGGCGCGGCTGCGCATATCCGCGCGTTGGTCCTGACTCAGGTCTTCACGTTTGCCGGCATCCGCGGCAAACCCCGCAACGGATGAGAACGCGAAAGTTATCGCTACGATTGCGGCGAGCAATTTTTGCATGACGACTCCTTGATGATGGTGGTTATTGCCCCGATGGGCATGACTGGAATAACGACTAGCTTACCCCGGCGTTGACGCAATGGGTGTGCGCGAAAAAAACAAATCCAACTTCAGCGATAACGGAAAATCCATTGTCTAAGCGCCGGTATTTGGCCGCCGGTGCGCTCTCGCGAAGCGAGACGTGAGCGGAAAGCGAGGGAGGTGGAATGGTCAGACCTATAGTGAGCGGTCTGGGCCTTCTTGCGCATCGGTTGCTTTACTTACACTCTCCGCAAGCGGGTGGAACCCGTTCGTCGCCTGTCTGCTCGCGGAAAGTTTTTATTCGGGATTACATCGCTTTCAAATTCGATGCCGACGATTTGCCGTCGTTGCCCTTGGCGAGTTCGTATTCAACTTTCTGTCCGTCTTTGAGCGTGCTCAAACCCGCTTTTTCGACAGCCGAAATATGCACGAATACGTCTTTTGAGCCATCATCGGCTTCGATAAATCCAAAACCCTTGGTTGCGTTAAACCATTTCACTGTTCCTGTGGCCACAGACATCTCCTAGTGTAGTTAAATGCGAGCCTGGGCATGGCGCCGGATCAGGCTCGCGAGGTACAGTCTACTCTTGTCGGCCTCGAGCCATACGTGAATCTGCAATACAAAGAAACAACTGCTTCGCCCGCACGTCATTGGCATGCGGCGCATTCCGACCGAAAAAGAGCCACAAAATGCTGAGCCTGATTGTTTCGACTGTCGCGTATTTCATCGCGAGCCACTATATCAAGCGGTATCTCGACGGGATTGAAGCGCCCCCGGGGTTTACGCGCAGCATGCTCATTTTTTTTGCCGCTGCGTTAATCGCCTATGGGGTCGCCTTCATCGTGGATTGGGCCGACGACCTCAACGGCAAACACGCCGCAGAGTACCACCTCAATTTCGGTGCGATCGGCAATCCGTGCCGCGCCTGGGCGCTTACTTTCTCACGTATCTCTGCACCCGCCAGTTCAGCGTGTCGGCGACAAAGATATCGCCTTGTGCGCTCATCGTAAGGTAATGCGCTTCGCCGAATTCGCCGGCGGCCTTGCCCACTTTGCCGGTCATGCCGACGATGCCGCCGTGCATGTCGAGCTTGATGATCTGGCCGTGATGCCCGTTGGCAAGATAAACGTGCTCGCCGCCAATGAAGAGGCCCGCGGGTGTGCCAAACAACACCCATTCCTGGATAAACACCCCGTCGGCATCGAATATCTGTATGCGTTTGTTGCCGCGGTCGGCGACATACACGAGTCCGCGCGAGTCGATCGCGATGGAATGCGGCACATTAAATTGACCGGCGGCCTCGCCCTTGCCGCCCCAGGTCCTGATGAATCTGCCATCGCGGTCGAACTTCAGCACGCGTGAATCGCCCTTGCCGTGACCCTGCGTCACGTAGATGTCGCCATTCGAGCCGATGGCGACATCGTTGGGCTCCGTGAAGTGACGCAGAAAGCCCGCTTCATGCCATTCCCCCGGCGAGCCTTTAGTACCGAGCACCATCACGATGCGACCCTGCGGATTGAGTTTGAGCACGATGTGCGCGCCGCCGTCGGCAATCCAGATATTGTCTTCGGCGTCGATGCGCAGGCCGTGCGGCCGCTCGAGGAGCCCCGCGCCAAGCGCGCGCATGAACTTGCCGCCGGCGCTGAACTCCAGCAATGGCTGCGCGCTGCGATTCAAGACAAAAATGTTACCTTTCGAATTGATCGCCACCCCCGACACCGCGCCGACATTCATGCCGGCAGGCAATTGAAAAAATTCCGGTGCGGGCGCATAGCCGAAATCCGGCACGTTCGCGGGCTGCGCAAATGCCGCGAGCGATGCGAACGCAAGCATGCAGGCGATAACTGTTCTCTTCATGCGCAGATTCTCTTCTCAGAACACGCGAATTTAATCGCCACGGATGTTGGCGATGCGCGATGACGGCCGCGGGCGTGCCGCGCGGCGCGGCGACGCCCCGGTCGAATCGGATGCGCCGGATAAGTTTGCGCCAGCACACTTGCAACGCTGACGAATAGCGAGCGCCGCCGACACAGCGACCCATGTGATGCGGCGCATGACGCTCCTCCTTGTTGGTCGTTGCGGCGAATCGCGCCGGGGAGCAAGCTGCCGCGTGCTCTGGCGATTATTTTTTCGCTGACGCGCCGCTTTTTACCGCGAGCATATCGAGGATCCCGCGCATCGCAAGGTGATAGCCGAAAATGCCGCAGCCGGTAACCACCGCGCGGCTTACGCGCGCGATTTCGGACTCACGGCCGCGCCGCGCCGGATTCGAGATGTGCAACTCGATGGTCGGAAAGCGCACTTGCGCTATCGCCGCCATCAGCGCCGGGTGCCCGGTCGTGTAACCGGCCGGATTGATGATCGCCCCGTCGACGCCGCTATCATGCGCCTCGTAGAATTTATTGATCACTTCACCTTCGACATTCGAATGGAAAATCTCGATATCGATGCCCAACTCGGACGCGTATTGGCGAATATGCTTGTCGTACTCGGGCAGAGTCATGGGGCCAAACACGTCGATCTGCGCTTTGCCGCGCATGTTCATGCCGGCGCCGTGGACGATTAGCAGTCTTGGCATACTCATTACCCCTGTCGAGTTGGCGACGCGTAGAATTGGTCAGCGCGCTTTTTTTGCAAAATTGCTCTGCAAAGTTGTGCTGCGAAGAATAGCAGAATTCCCTCCGTGCCATCACGACAAGGACCGCCATGCCCACCAGTGCCCGCATGTTGACTCGTTACAACGCATGGTCCAACAAATTGATGTTCGATGCGGTCGCCGCGCTGCCGGCAGGCGAGGCGCTTAAAGAACGGAAAAGCCTCTTCAAGAACATGGTGCACACACTCAATCACAATTATGTGATCGACGCGATCTGGCGCGGTCACCTCGAAGGTCGCGACCACGGTTATTCGGCGCGCAACACCGCCGACCACCCGCCACTTGCGGAACTGTGGGCCAAACAACAGGCGATGGACGAGTGGTATATCGCGTGGGGCGACGCGCTCAGCGATGCAGCCCTCGATGAAAGAGTTAAATTCACGTTGATCGGCGGGAATGCGGGCTTCATGACGCGCTACGAGATTTTGCTGCATGTCGTGAATCACACGAGTTATCACCGCGGTTTTGTGTGCGGCATGTTCTTTGAAGTGCCCGCACGTCCGCCGACCATGGATCTGCCGGTGTATCTGCGCGAAGTGCCGCACCCCTGATCCGGCGACGCCCTCAAATTGATAATTGACCGCTCAGGGGCGACCGGCGTAGCATCATTCGCGTCGGCTGGCGGACCTCCGTTCCGCCGCGCACTTGCCGGCTGGCTTAATCCCGCTTCACCCCATTGACTGCAGCACGACCGGAGGCATGTCATGACCGACCGACTCATTAATGAAATCATCGAAGGCCAGGAAGTCATCACTTCGACCGCGGACACCACGGTGAGCGACGCCGCCCGTCTGATGCGCGACAAACATATCGGCGCTGTAATCGTGGTCGAAAACGGCAAGCTTGCCGGCATTTTTACCGAGCGCGACGCGTTGTTCCGCGTGGTGGCCGAAGGCCGCGACGTCAAAAGCACCCGGCTCGCCGACGTGATGA
>JANXRI010000203.1 GCA_025353085.1 Betaproteobacteria bacterium | reverse complement strand
GACTGGAGGTTTCGTGCAGGATTGCGCTGGCCGTGCAAAGCGTCGGGCATGGCGGCGTCTGGCACATGACCGGCACTGTCGGCGTATTCGGCGCGGCGGCGTCAGCCGCGCGGCTCCTGAGGCTGGAAGCAGATGCCATCGCGCGGGCATTGGGACTTGCCGGCACACAGGCGTCGGGGCTGCGGGAGACGTTCGGCACCATGACCAAGGCGTTTCATCCGGCCCGAGCCGCCCAATCGGGCCTGCTGGCTGCCATGCTTGTGCGGGGCGGCTTTACCTGCACCACGTCGATTCTTGAAGGACGCCACGGGTTTGCCGCCGCGCTCTCACCTGATGCCGCTGACCTTGGGCACGCCACAGCCCGGCTCGGAAAACACTGGGAGTTCATGAATACTGCGCTGAAGCCGTATGCCTGCGGCATCCTTGCCCATACCATGGTCGACGCAATGCGCGCGATGCGGGTGAGGACGGGAGTCGGGCCGGAGCGAGTGGCGAGCGTGAGTGGTCGTGTAAATCCGCTTGCAATCAGGCTCGAGAGCCGACTGCATCCGAATACCGGGCTCGAAGGCAGGCTCTCCTTTCAGCATGCCATCGCTATGGCGTTCATCGATGGCACTGCATATCCCGCCCAGTTTACCGACGAGCGCGTCAACAACCCGGTGGCGGCGAGCCTTAGAAGCAAAATCCATGTCGTCGGCGATGAGTCAATTGCGCAGGACGCGTGCGAGCTGACGTTGACCCTGACTGATGGCGGCAGTCATACGGAACGGGTGTCGCACGCGACGGGCACGATCGACAATCCGATGACCGATTCGCAGCTCAACGAAAAATTTCAGACACTCGTGGGCGGGGTGTTGTCGCGCATGCGTGCCGAAAAACTGCTCGAAGTGCTTTGGCAACTGGAGCGGATGGACAATATGGGAAAGCTTGTTTCGCTTTGCCGCATCTGATCGCGCGATGAGGAAGCATCAGGCCTGCAACTGCCGGAAACCGGCAGCAGTAGTGCGACACGGCACTGGCTCTCGATCGGGTCGGCGTCTTTTCGGCGTTACACCGTAGATTGATCTCCTTACTGCGCCTTGATGCCGAGCGTCCGGATCAATTGCGACCAGCGGGCCGCTTCCCCTTGGAGAAACGCGACGAACTCCTGCGGGGTGTTTGTCGCGGGCTCCAGCAAGGCGCTATCGAACCGCTCTTTCACGTCCGGGCTGCGGACTGCGGTGACGACGTCCCGATTGAGCAATGCTACGATGTCTTGCGGCGTGCCGGCCGGCGCGAGTAATCCATACCAGTTGGAGACGTAGAAATCGGTGAAGCCCGCCTCATCGAACGTCGGCGCATCCGGAATCGCGGGGGATCTTCTTCTTGACGAGACTGCGAGCGCGCGAAGCTTGCCTCCTCGTATCAAGGGCGCGGCTGCCGGGGCCGGAGAGAAGATCGAATCGCTTTGCCCGGCCACCACGTCGGCTAATGCGGGTCCGCTACCCTTGTACGGAATGTGATTCAACTTGATCCCGGCCTTGAGCTGGAAGAGTTCGCCTCCCACGTGACTGATTCCGCCGCTCCCGCCGGACGCCATGGTGATCCTGCCGGGCTGTGCTTTTGCGTTGGCAACAAAATCGCGGACTGACTGGGCGGCAACCTTGGGATTCACGGCGAGCACGACGGGTGCGCTCGCCACGAGCGAAATCGGCGCAAAATCCCCGACCGGGTCGTATTTCGCATTCGGATAAACAAACGGGTTGATCGCATGCGGCGCATCAACCAGCATCAGCGTATAGCCGTCCGGCAGCGATTTGGCCGTGATTTCAGTCCCGATAATGCCGTTCGCACCCGGCCGATTGTCGACCAGAACAGTTTTGTCGAACGTCTCGGTCAGGTGCTTCGCAAGTATGCGTGCAATCAGATCGAGACTGCCGCCCGGCGCGAAACCGACGATCAGCCGGATGGGCCTGTTCGGATACTGGTCGGCGGCCCGGCAAACGGCATCCGTGAACAGAGGGCCCGATGCAGCAATCAATACGCACAGTCTTTTCAGTTCAATCATGGTCCGCCTGGGGATAGGAATTTGAAACCACCTTTTTCCCCATTTGCGACTATATCGCCGGCCCGACAAGCGGTCAATCGCGCGGTGTTTGGTGAAAATTCCCCTCTCCCGATGATGATTTGAACCCTGCATCGTTCCGAGACGGCGCACTTCGACGCACTTTGACCGCTTCGCGCGAGCGCGGGCCGCGCGGGATTGTCAGCCCTGTTGCAGAACCGCTCTTGTCTTGCGAATCAGGCCGCCTGGAAGAGAGACAGCGGCCGCGCCGGTGAGCGCGGCGGCGCACGCGCAGGCAAGCCCAGGTGCGTGAGTATCCTGACAATCACCGCGGGCTCCTCGATGGCGGCGATGATCTTCAAGTCGCCGCCACACTGCGGGTAGTGTTCGAGGTCGATATCGAACACGCGCTTGAGCAGACGCGCCCAGCCGATGCGCGCCGGTGCTTCATGCGCGTGGCGGGCCGCATCATCGCCGGGTTTCTGCGGTGTGCCCGGCACGATCGCGGCACGCAGCCCGGCATTGGGTGCCAGCACGCCGTGAAAACGGATCAGATGCAGGCGCGGTCGCGGCACCAGCGCAGCCAGGCGCTGCATGAATTCCAGCGGTGACATCTTGATGTGCGTGGTGCCGTCGCGCCAGGCGCTTTGAGCCCCCTTTGATTCGCCTTTGATTCCCGCAAATCGATACGATCGCGTTTCCTGATAAAATGTCCATGTTCGGCTCTTGCTAAAGTTCCGAGATCTGTCTACTTTCCCCGGGCTAAGTAGTATGCGGCGCTCCGGCGGCACCTGAAATACCTAAGTCCTGTTTCGCGAACGCAGTTAGCGCGCGCAGTCGATTCAAGATCCTATTGGGCTAGGATTCGACGACAGCGTACTCTGTATTATGTTAATAACTGTCAAATACAATAGCATCGTGGTGGCAAGCGCACTGACCCTTTCCGATCT
>JANXRI010000386.1 GCA_025353085.1 Betaproteobacteria bacterium | reverse complement strand
TTTGTGAGCAGTCGTTGGGCGGCGGCGTCACTACTTCGCTCGCGATGGACGCGCACGGGAAAAGTCTCTCCTATGCGCTGCTCGAAATTGAAATTGAAATTTAGAACGCGTCTGAAAACGCAAATTTTGCCGGCGCATCTTAAAGGGTATGCGGGGCGCAGCGCAGGTGCTCCGGCTGCTCCGTCAATGAACAGGCGGGTCGCCTGCCACCTCACTTTAAATACGTTTTTAGTCGGCTTTGATGCCCGCCGCCTGCACGACCTTGCGCCACTTTTCGATTTCGTCGTTGATGATCACCGCGAATTCACGCGGCGTGCCCGCGACCGGTTCGGCGCCCTGGTTTTTGAGGTTGTCGCGCACGTCGGGCAGTTGGATCGCCTTCACCATTTCACGATGCAGTTGATCGAGTATCGGTTGCGGCGTTTTGGCCGGCGCGAGGAATCCATACCAGGCGTTCGACTCGTAACCGCGCACACCCGCCTCGTCGATGGTCGGCAATTCGGGCAGAACCGCTGCGCGTTTTAATGACGCAACACCGAGCGCGCGCAGGCGGCTGGACTTGATATGCGGCATCGCGACCAGCACCGTCGTGAACGTGAGTTGAGTCTCGCCGCTGATCAGCGCGATGATCGAAGGCGCAGCGCCCTTGTACGCGACGTGCGTCATTTTGATACCGGCCATGCTGTCGAAAAGTTCAGCGGACAAATGCGACGGCGTGCCGTTGCCGATGGACGCATAAAGAATTTCCCCGGGACGCTTCTTCGCCAGCGCGATCAGGTCTTTGACCGTTTTAACCGGCAATGCGGGATTTACGACGAGAATATTTGGCACAGTTGCGATCAGCGTGATCGGCGCGAAATCTTTGACGGTGTCGTAGCCGAGCTTCGGGTAGAGCGATGCGTTCTGCGCATGGCTCGCAAATGTCGCGAGCAGCGTGTAGCCATCCGGCGGCGACTTTGCGACGGCTTCGGTGCCGACGGTCCCGCTCGCACCCGAGCGATTGTCGATGACCACGGGTTGACCGAGGCCGTCTGAAAGTTTGGGTGCTAACAGGCGCGCTACCGCATCGATGCCGCCGCCTGCCGGAAAAGGGACGACGACCCGCACGGCTTTGACCGGATAGCTTTGCGCCAGTGCCGCATCGATGCCGGGCGCGAGTGTGGCGATGAGCGCGCCGGTGATCGCGGCGGCGCTTGCCTGATAGTGCTTCAAGTTGTGCGCCCGCATGGTCAACGCGCTACTTATCTTCCGCCTTCAGGATTTCGAACGCCTGCTGCAGGACTTTCTCGATCCGCGCTTTTTCTTTGGCGGCGCTCTCATCAGTCCATTCCCAGATGCCACGCCTGGCCTTCATGCCGATATGACCTTTGGCGATCATGTCCTTCAAAAACTGCGGCGGCTCTTTTTCGCTATGCAGGCTCGGGTAGAGGGAAGTGCCTGCATATAGATTGGTGTCCCAGCCCGACATTTCTTTCTGCGTCATCGGCCCGCAGGCCAGAAACCGGAAGCCGAAGCCATAACGCACGGCGGTGTCGATGCCTTCGGGCGAGACCACGCCATCAGCGACCAGGTACAACGCTTCGCGCATCATCGCGTGCTGCAGACGATTGCCGATAAAGCCCGGAATATCCTTGTTGACCCGGACTGGCGCTTTGCCGAGGCCTTTTTGCTGCACTTCAAGCGCATCAGCAACCGCTTTGTCGGTGAATTCAGCCTGGATAATTTCCACCAGTGGCACGAGATGCGCCGGCATGAAATAGTGCAGGCCGACCACGCGCGAACGCGTTTTTAGATGACGTCCTATGTCGCCAATCGGAAATGTCGAGGTGTTGCTCGCCAGTGGTATGTCCGGCCGGGCGAGGGTTTCAAGCCGGGAAAAAAGTTTTTGTTTCAGCGCGAGATCTTCGGTGGCCGCTTCGATCACCAGGTCGACGTCCTGCCAGGCAATCGCTTCGAGAGTCGCATAAGTTTTCACCAGCGCGGAAGCATTATCCGGCGCGCCCAGTTTTTTCAGGCCATTGGCGATCCGCGCGGGCAGCGAGCTGCGCGTTTTTTCTGACGGGCTCATCACGTGAACGTTCCAGTTGCCGGCGGCAAATATGACGGCGATATCGCCGCCCATGATGCCGCCGCCGAT
>JANXRI010000377.1 GCA_025353085.1 Betaproteobacteria bacterium | reverse complement strand
ATCGTCCCGATGAAATCAAAGGCCACATCCGCGGCGCACTCAACAACGGCGCCACGCCCGAGGAAATCATGGGCGTGTTTCATCATGCGACCGTCTACTGTGGGTTTCCGGCGGCCAATGGCGCGGTGCGCGCGGGCGCCGAAGTGTTTAAAGAACTCGGCTTGATCTAGTGGGCTGCTTCGTAATTCCAACACCCTGACGGCAGCAGGGTAGCGCAGGCGCGGCGCCTCACACTACGAGGTGGGGGCGCTGCGATTGCGGCGAATCGAGCCTGTGCGATTACTTCGCGAGTCCCACTTCCGCCAACGCCGCGCGGAACTGGTCGAATTCGGACTTGAGATAACGGCGCGACCCGTCGCTGCTCATGTAAGTATTCTCGAACACGTTGGTGTCGAGTTCCTTTTTCCATTCGTCGGTCTTGGTCAGTTTCGCGAAGACGCTGTCCCAATACGCAATCTGCGGCGCGGTCATGCCTTTGGGCCCGGCGAGCATACGCCAGTTCGTGATGTGAACGTCGATGCCCTGCTCTTTCCACGTCGGCACGTTCGCGAGCACGCCACCTAAGCGTTGCGGCGCTGAGATGCCGAGCACGCGCATCTTGCCGGCGGCGATGAACGGGAGCACGTTGTTCGCGGCGGACGAAATTAAGTCGACATGCCCGCCGAGCGTCGCCGTGATCGCTTCACCGCCGCCCTGGAACACAACGGTTTTCAATTTGCGCGGGTCGCCGCCGGCCGCCTTCGCAATCAGCGCGAACGCAATGTGGTTCGGCCCGCCGACGCTGCTGCCGATCGATGCACTGACGGATGACACATCCTTTTTCAAACGCTCGACCAGGTCTTTGCCGTTTCGCAGCGGCGATTCCTGGCGCACCGACAATGCCACCGACTCGCTCAACAGCATCGCGATTGGCGTCACGTCGTTATAGCTTAAAGCGCTGTGGCCGATGATCTGATTGGTCAACAGCGTGGTGTTGGCGATTTCCAGATAATGGCCGTCACCCGCGTGCTGGTTGAGGTAACTCCAGCCGACCGCGCCGCCGCCGCCCGGCTTGTTGACCACCGTCACCGGCACTTCGACGAGCCGCTTGTCGACCAGCAAACGGTTTAACGTGCGCGCGGTCTTGTCCTGCCCGCCGCCTGCGCCGGTGCCCACGATAATCTCGACGTTCTTTTCCGGCTTCCACTGGGCGTTCGCGTGGCCGTGATCAACCGCCACCGACACTATCATCATGGGCAGCAGGTAGCGCAGGCGCCCTGCCTGCCATCGTTGTCTGGGCAGGCGAGGCGCCTGCTCTACTGCAATTCCGGGATGCGTCATATATCTAATCCGTAGCTAGTTTGCGAGCGGCAGCTTTACAGCCGCACCCGTTTTCAATGAGCGCTCAATCGCGAGCGAAATCTCCAGCGCGCGGCGCGCATCCTCAGGTGTCGCCAGCACGCACGCACGGCCCGTCGCCAGATAATCGAGCCACGCGCGCGATTCGGCTGCGACCGGCCCCTGAAATTCGCCAAGCGCCCAGTCGCCCGGCGTGCCGCTGCCGAGAAATACCATGTTGACGGTGTGATCCGGAATGTACACATGCGGAACGCCGACGTTGCTGTACATCAATTGATCGGTGTGATCGTCATCCAATATAAGGACGCCGTCGGTGCCGATCACTTCGACGCGCGCGGCGTGCCCGAGCGACGGATAGTGCTGCGGCAACGCATAGCACACGCCTAAGTTAACGACCGCGCCATCGGCAAACGTGACGATCGCCCATGTCACGTCGTTGGTGTTGTAGCCGGTGCTTTTCAACACGCTGCCCTGGCCGCGCGCGAAGACTTCTACTGCCGGATTGCCCGCGAGCAGCCAGTTCAGCAGATCAATGTAATACGTGAGCCCCGACACCGAGCTGTTTTCAGGCAGCCGCTGCAAGGTCTGCAGTGCCTGTGACCGCGAGTTGTACACGCGTGCCGCAGCGCTGGTCACGCGCCCCAGCCGGCCCTGGATGATTTGCTCCTTGGCGAGCAGATACCGATCCTTGTAGCGCCGGCTGAAACCGACGCGCAGATCGCCGCCTGATTTATTAACCGCCGCGATTAATTTGTCGGCTTCCGCGAGATCGAGCGCAAGCGGCTTCTCGACCAATACCGGCTTGCCGAGTTCTAGCGCCTGCAATACTGGCAGCGTGTGCTCGAGTTCTATTGTCGAGACGATGACCGCGGTGACTTCAGGCCGCGATATCACTGCAAGATTGTCGGACGAATGGAATTGCGCGCCGATTCTTTCCGCGAGCTTTTGTGCGCGCGCCGGGTCGCGATCCGCTACGGCAAGAAATTTGACTGCCGGGTGCGCGGCGGCCATCACCGCGCGCAGCGTGCCGATACGACCCGCCCCGATAACCGCAATGCCGAGTTCTTTGCGCTGCAAGAGTCTCTTTCGTGATGATAGGCGCGGCCGATTCCGCGACAGCGATAATATTACGAAGCGGACATCGTTGCTTAACCTTGCTGCCGCTGGCGCGCCGCGCCGAATCCAGGCGCAGTAATCAGACATGCGAAATGGCTTACGATAAAATTGGGGTCAGCGTCGCGGCGGGCTGCGCGACAATTATCCAACGATGCGTCCACGTAAACCTATAAGCCGATCATGATTCCGTCTGCCGGTTGGCGCCCCGATCGCGCGATAGCCATCGTCGCCGGCACGCCGCCGGGCGCGGGCCTTGACCGCACCGCGCGCGCGCTCAAAGCGGCGATCGAATCGCGCAAACTGATCGACGTGCCGATAGAAGTGATTAACCTGCCCGGTGATGCGAGCCGCCGCATCTGGAATTACCTTGACCGCTACGCGAATGACCCGCATGCGTTGGTAGTGACCTCGCCGAACGTGACGACCGATTTTCTGACGGGCCAGAGCGCTTTCGATCACGATTCTTATACGCCGCTCGCGATGCTGCATAACGAGCACATCGCGTTTGTCGCGGGCGCGCATTCGCCGTGCGCCACAGCGCGCGATCTTATGGACCGCCTGGCACGCGCGCCGGGTTCGCTGACGGTCGCAGTGGCGACATCGGTCGGCAATCCGAATCACATCGCACTTGCACGCGTGACGCGGCAACTCGGCGCAGACGTCAAAGCGCTCAATGTGCGCGCGTTCGATTCGGCACGCGATGCGATTGCCGATGTCGTCGCCGGCGGTTGCGAACTCGCGGCGATTTCGGCGACCAGCGCGCTGCCGGAACTCGCCAATGGCAGTCTGCGCGCGCTCGCGGTAACTTCGCCTGCGCGGCTCGCGTCACCTTTCGCCGATACGCCGACCTGGGTCGAGCAAGGAATCGATTGTGTCGTCGATGCATGGCGCGGCGTCGACGGTGCCCGGGGACTTACTCATGCGCACATTGCATTCTGGGACTCGGTGCTAGCCGAAGCCACCGCATCCGATGCGTGGCAAGCGGCGATCGCGCAACATCATTGGAGCGCGCGTTATTTGAACAGCGCCGACCTGTCTGTTTATCTGCGGCGCGAGCGCGCCGCTATGCGCGCGATGTTAGGCGAGCTCGGCCTCGTTTCCTGATGCAAGGCCGCTTCGCCTCGCAGCGACGCTGTGCTATTCTCAATCCCCGCCCTTCGTGGCTAACTTATTAGGGCGACTCAAATGGATCCGGAGCTCAAAATGCGCATGGAGGTTCATGTTCACGGCACTGCATTCCTGTGCAAAGGCGTGCACTTGACGCAGGTCGAACATGCGCTGCGTCCGTGGCTTGACTACCTCGAAGTCGATGCGATTGATAAAGTGCAAAGCCTCGAGCGCGAAGAGACCGGCATCCGCTTCGATGTGAAAGAGCAGGCGCTGGACATATGCTGGACCGCCGAAGTTGGGCGCGGCTTTCAGGCGCGCCTCACGGAAGCATTTCAGGCGCTGGGCCCGCTCACTGAGTACGCTTCCGAGATCACGCTCACGTCCTACCACGACGACGGCAAGGAAGAATTTCAGCAGATCTTTATCGGCCCGAGCGCCGACGCGATACACGAGATTCGCCGCCAGTGCGTCGAGGAAGACTTAGCCGCGCTGCTGTCGCCGCATTTCGACAAAACGCGCGTCGACCAGGTCGCCAACATGGTCAACCAGATGTTCGACGACGAATGGAAACGCCGCCCGGTCGCCGACGAGCCTGCCGTTGCAGCACCGACGCTGCAGCCGCATCCGCGCAATAGACACCTGCATTGACACACAGGCAGTGATTGAGTAATTAAGTGATTAGGAGCGCAGCGTTGGCGCTCCTTTGGTCATCCTCAATCACCCAATCACCTAATCACTAAATTACCCGTTCGGCGACGGCCGTGGACGACATCGTTAAGCAAGGCATGGCCAAATGGCCGAATGTGAGGCGGAGCGACGCTGACTCGTTAGCCGCAGGCCCGTTTGCGGGAAGCGGCGCCGGGCCGCCGGGCTTAACCACCTTGTCGCTGATACATGGATGAGATCGTTAAGCAAGGCATGGCCAAATGGCCGAATGTGCCGGCGGTCTTCGGGTGGTTGTCGCTCGACCGCCGCGGTAACTGGCTTATCAAAGGCGAGCGCATCTCGAACTCCATCGTGGCCGAGTTCATCGGCCGCAACTATGAGCGCGACGAACTGGGCCGCTGGTTTTTTCAGAACGGTCCGCAGCGCGTGTTCATTTCACTCGATTACACGCCGTTCGTCATCCGCCTGCCGTGGAATGCGAACCCCGGCTCGCCACCCGGCATGGAAACCCACACCGGGCGCGCGATAACGCGGGTTGATGGCGCCTGGATCGATGACACGGGCGCTGTGTTAATCGAAACCGAACACGGCCCCGGTCTCGTCGACGATCGCGATCTCGAGCAACTACTCGCGTGTTTTACCGACGCCCGCGGCGGGCCGCTAAGCGATGAAACCATTGGCGCGTCGATCGAGCAGTTGCAAAACGGTCTCACCACCGACCTCATATTTAAGTTCCGCGGGAATTCAATGCCGGTCGCGTCCATCACGGCAGCTAACGTGCCCTCGCGCTTTGGTTTCGTGCGGCGTCCAGTGCAGCCGACCGGCCAGGAAGAATGCTATTGATGAAACCGCTCGCTGAGTTTCCGCCTGCCGCGCGCGCGCGTATCCGCAGCGTCTTGTGCGATATCGACGACACGCTGACGACTGACGGCCGGCTCACGGCGAAAGCTTACGCGGCGCTCGACGCATTGCAGAGCGCGGGCTTACTCGTCGTGCCGATCACGGGCCGGCCGGCCGGCTGGTGCGACCACATTGCGCGCATGTGGCCGGTCGCTGCGGTCGTCGGTGAGAATGGCGCGTTTTACTTTCGTTACGACCACGTGAAGCATGTGATGCAGCGGCGCTATGTGCATGATGAAGCAACACTCGCGGCCAATCGCGAACGGCTGGGCGCGATTCGCAACCGCATACTGGCCGACGTCGCCGGCTGCGCAGTGGCAAGCGACCAGCCCTATCGCGCGACGGACCTTGCAATCGACTTTTGTGAAGACGTGCCGCGCTTGTCCGCCGCAGCGGTCGCCAGAATCGTCGGTCTCATGCAGGCGGCCGGCCTGACCGCCAAGGTCAGCTCGATACACGTCAACGGGTGGTTCGGCGAATACGATAAACTTGCGATGACGCGCACGCTTATGCGCGACTGCTTCGAACTCGACCTCGATGCGCGAAAAGACGAATTCGTATTCGTCGGCGATTCACCGAACGACGCGCCGATGTTCGGTTATTTTCCGCACGCGGTCGGCGTTGCGAACATCCAAGCGTTTGCGGGGCAGCTCACGGCACAGCCAGCGTATGTTACGCAGCATCGAAGCGGCGCTGGTTTCTGCGAGTTTGCGGATTTTCTGCTCGCCGTTAGATAACTGGCAGCATCACTGAGGAGTAATCGATGATCGATCTGAGAAGCGACACCGTCACCCAGCCAACCGAAGCGATGCTCGCCGCGATGCAGGAAGCCACCTATGGCGACGACTCGCGCGATGGCGATCCGACCGTGCAAAAACTTGAAGCGTTGGCGGCGGAAAAAACCGGCAAGGCAGCCGGCGCCTATATGCCGAGCGGTACGATGACGAACCTCGTGGCGATGCTTGCGCATGCGCAGCGCGGCGGCGAAGTGCTGCTCGAGGCAGGCTCGCACACATTGAGTTCCGAACTGGGCGGCATCGCGGCGCTCGCCGGGCTCTTTTATCGCAGCATTCCGGGCCAGCGCGGCGCGATGCAACTCGAGGCGCTGCGTGACAACGTAAAGCCCTCGCAGCGCAATCAGATGGGCACTGCATTGATCTGGATGGAGAATACGCACAACCGTTCCGGCGGCGCGGTGCTGCCGCTTGCGCATATGGCGGCGGTGCATGAAATCGCGCGCGCGAACGATGTGCCGGTGCATGTCGATGGCGCGCGCCTGTTCAATGCCGCTGCCGCGCTCGCGACAACCGCCAGCGAAGTTGCGCGTCATTGCGACAGCGTCTGTTTCTGCGTCTCCAAAGGACTGTCGGCGCCGGTCGGCTCGGTGCTATGCGGCACCAGCGATTTCATTGAACGCGCGCGCGGGTTTCGGCGCATGGTCGGCGGCAATATGCGCCAGGCCGGCCCGCTCGCGGCGGCCGGCATCGTCGCGCTCGATAACATGGTCGAGCGAATTCCCGAAGACCATCGTATAGCCAAGCGCCTGGCGGCGGGTTTGCACAAAATCGATGCGACCATCGTTGATCCGGCGCTGGTCGAGACTAATCTCGTACGCGCCTCGGTGCGCGTGAGCGGACGCCAGGCGGCCGAGTGGTCGGCATTGCTCAAGGAACGCGGCGTGCGCGTCAGCCCGTGCGCGACATGGGAGTTGCGCTTCGTCACTCACCGCCATATCGGCGACCATGAAGTCGACGAAGCACTGCGAGTGATGGGTGAACTTTGGGCGGGCCGCGCCGCCGCGTGAGCGCAATGATCTCATCCGGGCTTCCTACAGCCGCGCTTTTTTTCCGCACGTGCACTTTGCATGACCGCTGCCGTATGATGGATTAGCATGGAAAATCCGGATCTTCTGCTGCTTGCGCGCGCGCAGTTCGGCCTCAACATCGGATTTCACATCCTGTTTCCGACGCTGACCATCGCGCTCGCCTGGGTTCTGCTGTTCTTTCGCGTCCAGTACGCACGCACCGGCGATGCCTCATGGCTCGCTACCTACAATCTGTGGACGAAGATTTTTGCGCTGACGTTTGCGATGGGCGTCGTAACCGGCATCACGATGTCGTTCCAGTTCGGCACCAACTGGCCGGGTTATATGTTGAGCGTTGGCAACGTCGCCGGCCCGTTGCTCGCGTACGAAGTACTGTTCGCTTTCTTTCTCGAAAGTACTTTTCTCGGCGTGATGTTGTTCGGCATGAGCCGCGTGCCGTCATGGGTGCATATTTTTTCCGCTTCGATGGTCGCCGTTGGTACGACGATGTCGGCATTCTGGATACTCGCGCTTAACTCGTGGATGCAAACGCCCGCGGGACATGTGATGGAGGGCGGCGTTTTGATCGCGGGCGACTGGTGGCAGGTCATCTTCAACCCTTCGCTGCCGTACCGCGTGACCCATATGCTGATCGCCTCGGGGCTCACGACGGCATTTGTCATCGCCGGGTTGTCAGCGTGGCGCTTGTTGCGCGCCGCCGCCGATGCGTCGGCACGCCGCACTCTGCGCAGCGGACTTTTTCTTGCGGCGGTGCTCGCGCCAACCCAGATTCTCGTCGGCGATCTGCATGGGCTCAACACGCTCGAGCACCAGCCCGCGAAAATCGCGGCGATCGAGGCGCTGTGGGAAACCGAGCGCGGCGCACCGCTCGTGCTGTTTGCGGTGCCCAACGAAGAGCTGCGCCGGAACGAATTCACCGTGGCGATTCCGAAGCTCGCAAGCGTGATTCTCAAACATGACGCCGCCGGCGAAGTGAAAGGGCTCGCCGCCTATGCGCCCGACACGCCGCCTGTGCTGCCGGTATTTTTTGCGTTTCGCGTGATGGTCGGCATTGGCATACTCATGCTGGTCCTCGCCTGGACCGGTGTGTGGATTACGCGCCGCGGCGCATTGCCGCCGCGCTGGTTGCTGTGGACCTACGCCGCATTTACTTTCGCCGGCTGGATAGCGACACTTTCCGGCTGGCTCGTGACGGAAATCGGGCGCCAACCATGGCTCGTCACGGGTGTACTAAGAACGGCCGACGCCGTCGGCAAGGCGTCCGGTCCGTTGCTCGGCGCCAGCCTCACCGCTTATATCGTCACTTACGCGGCGATGTTGATCGCCTATATGGTCGTGCTCACGCACCTCGCGGGCAAAGGAGCGCGCGCTTGAACTTCGATCTCGCGCTCGTCTTCGCGGTGCTGATGGGTACAGCGGTGCTCTTGTACGTATTACTCGACGGCTATGATCTCGGCGTCGGCATGCTGATGCTCGCGGCGACACCGAAGGAACAGGAAGTGATGGTCGCTTCAATCGGGCCGTTCTGGGACGCGAACGAGACCTGGCTCGTACTCGGTGTGGGCATACTGCTCGTGGCATTTCCGCTCGCACATGGTCAGATCCTGAGCGCGCTTTATCTGCCGGTGACCGCGATGCTGGTGGGCTTGATGTTGCGCGGCGTCGCGTTCGAATTTCGCGTCAAGGCGGACGGCTGGCATCGTGAATTATGGAACCGGCTGTTCTGGTTCGGCTCCTTCCTCGCGTCGTTCGCGCAGGGCCTGATGCTCGGGCGCTATGTCACGGGTTTTCATACGGGCTTTATTTACTACCTGTTCGCGGCGCTCACGGGCGCTGCGCTGTGCGGCGGCTATGTGCTGCTGGGCGCAACCTGGGTCGTGATGAAGTCCGAGGGCGAGCTGCAGGCAAAAGCGCTCGCATGGACACGCTGGGGCCTCGCGTGGGTGGCGCTCGGCGTCGCACTCGTGAGTCTGGCAACTCCGCTCGTCAGCGCGACGGTGCAAGCAAAATGGTTTGCGCAATTTCCATTCGTGCCGCGCTCAGCGTGGCTTGCGCTGCTGCCGTTAGCCACGCTCGCCGCGGGCGCATGGGTATGGCACGCGACAGTTAAGCTCAAAAACAACACCGCCGCGCCGGACTGGACAGCGTTTGCCGGCGCGATTTCTATTTTCACGCTCGCGTTTCTCGGACTTGCTTACAGCATTTTCCCGTACGTGATCATAGACCGCGTGACGCTGTGGCAAGCCGCCTCGCATCCGTCCGCACTCAAAATGGTGCTCGTGGGAGTCGTGATCGTACTGCCGTTTCTGCTCGGCTATACCGTATTCGCCCATCGCGTATTCCGCGGCAAGGCGCGCGCGGGGCTCTACGAATAGCCGCGCTTCGGAAAACGCACGATAGCTACAAAATGCGCTGGCGAATTGCGGTCACTGCGATCTCGGCAATAATCACCACCGCGAAAATAGCGACCAGCACCATCGCCACCCGGTCCCACTGAAATAGATTCATCGCGGTGTCGAGCGCCATGCCGATGCCGCCCGCGCCGACCAAGCCGAGCACCGCGGATTCGCGCACGTTGATATCCCAGCGAAACAGCACGACCGACCAGAATGCGGGCTCGATCTGCGGCCAATAGCCTTTGGTCAGTACGGAGAACCAGGGCGCGCCGACGGCTTGCAGCGCCTCGAGCGTGCCTTGATTCGCCTCTTCGAGCGCTTCGCCAACGAGCTTGCCGACGAAACCGATCGAGCGAAAAGCGATTGCCAGCGTGCCGGCGAGCGCGCCGGGACCAAATACGGCTACAAACAGCAGCGC
>JANXRI010000355.1 GCA_025353085.1 Betaproteobacteria bacterium | reverse complement strand
CGATACCGCGAACTTGGGTGGTGAGGTTTGATGCCATGAAATTCACGTTATCCGTTAAGTCTTTCCATACGCCTGAGACACCTCGAACTTCCGCCTGACCGCCAAGTTTTCCTTCCGTACCGACTTCTTTTGCAACCCGGGTCACTTCGGCCGCGAATGAGTTTAACTGATCTACCATCGTATTGATCGTGTTTTTAAGAGCTAAGAGCGCGCCGGCGTAACGGTCGAGCGTGCGCCACGCAGCATTACCATTCATTCGATGGCGTTGCTTGAGTTCACAGCTGACAAGCTAAAGATTGACGTCAGTTGCAGCAAAGGCACTTACATTCGGGTTCTTGCCGAAGACATTGGCAGCGCACTGGGTTGCGGCGCAACGCTCGCTGGCCTACGCCGGACGCGCGTCGGTGAGTTTGACCTGGCAAGAGCAGTGACGCTTACGGCGGTGGAAGGATTTGCTGAGTTCCAGCGAATGGCCACATTGCTGCCGGTCGATTGCCTTTCGTCTGGACTACCCGCGCTCGCGCTCGATGCGGAGTCCGCATGGCGGATATTGCGCGGTCAAGCAGCATCGGTGAATGATGCCGCGAAAATCGGCTTGGTGCGTTTATATGGGCCGGAACGACAGTTTCTTGGCTTGGGAGAGCTACGGCAAGGCGGATGTTTGCGGCCGAAGCGACTGGTCGCCACAACCGGCGTTCCGTCAACTGCGCTAGCCCGCTAGCCAAGGTCCTCAAATTGCTTGAGAAAGCCGTGAGTTACGAGGTACAATAGCGGACTTTGCAAGCGGAGAATAGTATGCCAACGAGCGGCGCGCAAAAAGCGCAAATTGTTAAAGACTACCAACGCAAACAGTCCGATACCGGTTCGCCGGAAGTCCAGGTTGCATTGCTGTCGGCCCGGATTACTGAATTGACGGAACATTTTAAAGTGCACGTCAAGGACCATCACTCGCGCCGCGGCTTGCTGCGCATGGTGAGCCAACGGCGCAAGTTGCTCGATTATCTGAAACGTTCAAACGTTGAAAGTTACCGCGCCCTGATCGATCGCCTCGGTCTGCGCAAGTGATTCCACCGTCACCGGTGGTAGCTATTGCAGTTGCATGAATGGCCGGCCAGGCATTGCGTCCAGGACGGCCATGTCTGGCGGTTGTCAGAAAATGAGGGGACAAATTCCCTCATACTCCCCTGAACGTGGCCTGTTGCAGAGTATTTTGCAACAGGCTTGTTACATCAGCGCCTGTATTTTCAGATCGCAAGTCCGCGCCGCGACGTGCGGCCAAACGTGGCATAAAAGGATAAGACAGTGAGCCCAATCAAGAAAACAATCATGTGGGGGCGTCATAAGGTGACGCTCGAAACCGGCGAGATCGCGCGCCAAGCCAGCGGTGCCGTCATGGTGAGCGTCGAAGACACGGTAGTGTTGGTGACCGTGGTGGGCAAGAAGTCCGCCGATGCGGCCAAGGATTTTCTGCCGCTGACCGTCGATTATCAGGAGCGCACCTATGCCGCCGGAAAAATTCCAGGCGGCTTTTTCAAGCGCGAAGGGCGTCCGTCGGAAAAAGAAATTCTGACTTCGCGCCTGATTGACCGCCCTATCCGGCCCTTGTTTCCCGATGGTTACTACAACGAAGTGCAAGTCGTGGCCACTGTCATGTCGTCGAACAACGAGGTGGATTCCGATATACCGGCGATGATTGGTACTTCCGCGGCGCTCGCCGTCTCGGGCATTCCTTTCAATGGCCCTATCGGCGCTGCGCGCGTTGGCTATGCCGACGGTCAGTATGTGCTGAATCCGACCGCTACCGAACTCAAAACCAGTCAGCTCAACCTGGTCGTTGCTGGTACGCAGCAAGCGGTACTCATGGTTGAATCAGAAGCGCACGAGTTGTCCGAAGATGTGATGTTGGGCGCCGTTGTATTCGGTCACGAGCAGATGCAGGTGATTATCGATGCAATCAACCAGCTTGCTGATGAAGTGAACAACCCGGTTTGGGACTGGGCGCCGCCCGCCAAGGACGAAGCGTTGGCAGCGCGCATCGCAGAACTTTCGGAGAGTGACCTTAACGCTGCGTTTCAAATGAAGCAGAAGCAAGCGCGCTCGGAAGCGATCGATAATATTTGGCGCCGCATATTCGACGAAGTCGGCGTGGGCAAGGAGGGCGGTCCCGATGGCAACGCGGTCAAAGAAATTTGTTTTGCGCTTGAATCGAAGATTGTGCGCGGGCAGATTTTGAATGGAGAGCCGCGCATCGATGGTCGCGACACCCGCACCGTGCGTCCGATTTCGATCCGCTCCAGCGTGCTGCCGCGTGCGCATGGTTCGTCGCTGTTTACGCGCGGTGAAACGCAGGCGTTGGTAGTGGCGACGCTTGGCACTTCGCGTGACGAGCAGCGCATCGATGCACTGATGGGCGAATATACCGACCGTTTTATGCTTCACTACAACATGCCTCCCTACGCGACCGGTGAGACCGGCCGTGTGGGTTCCCCGAAACGTCGGGAGATCGGTCATGGCCGGCTCGCGAAACGCGCGTTGCTCGCGGTGCTGCCTTCGGCGGAAGAGTTTGGCTATTCCATGCGATTGGTTTCAGAGATAACCGAATCCAACGGTTCGAGCTCGATGGCATCAGTATGCGGCGGTTGTCTCGCGTTAATGGATGCGGGCGTTCCTTTAAAGGCGCATGTTGCAGGGATCGCGATGGGGCTCATCAAGGAAGGCAACCGCTTTGCCGTGCTCTCCGACATCCTGGGTGACGAAGATCACCTCGGCGACATGGACTTCAAGGTTGCCGGCACCGAAAAAGGCATTACCGCGTTACAGATGGACATCAAGATCACCGGCATCACCAAAGAAATCATGCATGCGGCGCTGGTGCAGGCGCGTGAAGGCCGTATTCATATTCTCGATAAAATGAAAACTGCGCTTGAAACGCCACGCACCGAGCTTTCGGCCTATGCACCTCGCATGATCACGATAAAAATAAAACCGGAAAAAATCCGCGACGTAATCGGCAAAGGCGGCGCGGTCATACGTGCGCTGACTGAAGAGACGGGCACGTCGATCGATATCTCGGACGATGGCACTGTCACGATTGCGTGTGTCTCGTCAGAAGGCGGCGAACTTGCGCGTCGGCGGATCGAAGAGATCACCGCCGACGTTGAAGTCGGACGCATATACGACGGCACCGTGCTCAAGCTGCTCGACTTTGGCGCAATTGTCAGCGTGTTGCCAGGTAAAGACGGCTTGCTGCACATTTCGCAGATCGCCAATGAGCGCGTGAATGCCGTTGCCGACCATTTAAAAGAAGGCCAGCAAGTGCGCGTCAAAGTCATCGAGGCGGACGAGAAGGGCCGCCTGCGCTTGAGCATGAAAGCCGCCGCAGCAGAAACGCACGCGCAGCCGCAGCCGGAGCCGCAAACAGTACAGTAAAGAGCATTACGTCAAACAAAAAGGGCAGCCTGTGGCTGCCCTTTTTCATTTAGCTGCTGAGCGATTATTTGCATTACTGCTTCTGATCCCGCACAACGTTCGAGAAACTAGGCCGGGCGTGCCCGATAAAAGGTCCGAAGCCGTTACTTGGCGACTTGTTTTTCTCTCAATTCATCGAGCGTCTTGCAATCGATGCACAGGGACGCGGTAGGGCGGGCTTCCAGACGTTTCAAGCCGATTTCAACGCCGCAACTGTCGCAGTAACCGTATTCGCCGGCGTCGATTTTGGTGATGGTCTCGTCAATTTTTTTGATCAGCTTGCGTTCGCGGTCGCGATTCCGGAGCTCGAGCGACATATCGGATTCCTGACTTGCGCGGTCGTTCGGATCGGCGAAGATGGTCGCTTCGTCCTGCATGGTATGAACCGTGCGGTCGATGTCCTGCGACAGCCCCTTCTTCATCTCTGCCAGTATGCTTCTGAAGTGCGCGAGCTGTTTCGAATTCATATACTCTTCACGCGCTTTTGGCTTGTAAGGCTGGTGCGGCTTGTGCAAATCTGCTGACATGAGACTTTTCCGATGGTTGAAAAATGGTGCGTTTTATAGCAGGAATAGCGGGGATCGGCAAGTCGCGCGTTCCGCTGCGCGTTTCAATCGTTTTACATTGCCCCTTGCGCGCGGTGGGGGTATATTACGCGCCTTTAGATGCGGCGTAACGTCGCATTAGGATCAGCGGAATTGTAGTTATTACGGTTTTTATTCGGGGTGTAGCGTAGCCTGGTAGCGCGCCTGGTTTGGGACCAGGATGTCGGGAGTTCAAATCTCTCCACCCCGACCATATTTGGGTGTCCGCGGAAGTGCCCGTAGCTCAATCGGATAGAGCACCGGCCTTCTAAGCCGGGGGTTGTGGGTTCAAGTCCCGCCGGGCGCACCAAATACAGCCGTGTCGCAACGTTTCAATGGTGGCCTTAGCTCAGCTGGTAGAGCATTGGATTGTGATTCCAAGGGTCACGGGTTCAAGCCCCGTAGGCCACCCCATCTTTTCAGCGCGCCGTGCGTTGACGGCCGGTTAAAAAGCGCCACGCGACCTGTCGCGTGGAGGACAGCCTAAAACTGTTCGTCGCTGCGCAAGTAACGCCATTGGCCTTGTGTGAGGTCGCCCAGCAGCACTTGGCCGATGCGCACGCGCTTCAAGCCGGTAACTTTCAGCCCGACGAGTTCGCACATTCGGCGAATCTGGCGTTTCTTGCCCTCGCGCAGCACGAACCGCAACTGATCGTCGTTCTGCCATTTAACCTCTGCGCGCTTCAACGGAACTCCGTCGAGGCTCAATCCGAAATTTAGTTGCGCGAGTGCTTCAGAGGCCAACCTGCCTTCGACCCGCACCAGATATTCCTTATCAAGGCCGGAGTTTTCTCCGATTAGCTGTTTTGCTATGCGGCCGTCCTGCGTAAGAACCAGCAGACCGGTTGAGTCGATATCGAGGCGTCCCGCCGGCGCAAGCCCTTTCAAATGCACGGGAGTAAAGCGCAGCGGCGAGCGGTCGCCTTTGAAGTGCGACTGCGCGGTAATCAAAGTGATTGCCGGCCGGTAACCTTGCTCCGCTTGCCCCGATACAAAGCCGATCGGCTTGTTCAGCAGTACCGTTACGCTCGCCTGTTGTTGCGATTGCGCGGCCTTGGTGAGCGTGATGCGCTGATTCGGAAATGCGCGGGTGCCAAGCTCTGTCACTGCGACACCATCGACGAGCACCCAGCCGCGTTCGATATAAGTATCGGCCTCGCGCCGCGAGCAGATTCCCTGCTCGGACATTAATTTTGAAACGCGGACTTTTTCCATCGATATTCGTTCGAGTGCGATGCACCAATTATGCGCCGATGGCGGCCGTTATATTCAGTGCGATCGCCTCCGCCACTTCGATGCCGTCCACTGCCGCAGATAGAATGCCGCCCGCGTAGCCGGCGCCTTCGCCGGCTGGATAAAGCCCGCGCGTATTGAGGCTTTGATATGCCGCGTTGCGCGTGATTCGCAGCGGCGACGAGGTGCGTGTTTCGACCCCGGTCAACACCGCGTCGTTCATCGCGAAACCTTTGATCTGCTTTTCGAATGCGGGCAGCGCCTCGCGAATCGCGTCTGCCGCGTATGCAGGGATGCAAGTATTCAGATCGGTCATGCGTACGCCCGGCGTGTATGAAGGGACCACCGTGCCAAGCGCAGTCGATGCGCGGTTCGCAACGAAGTCGCCGACCAACTGTGCCGGCGCGCAGTAGTTGCGTCCGCCCGCCTCGAACGCACGCGACTCCCAGTGCCGCTGAAACTCAATGCCTGCGAGTGCATGTTCCGGATAATCGTCCGGCGTGATGCCCACCACGATGCCGGCATTCGCATTGCGCTCGTTGCGTGAATACTGGCTCATGCCGTTCGTCACCACGCGTTCAAGCTCGGAAGCGGCGGCGACC
>JANXRI010000340.1 GCA_025353085.1 Betaproteobacteria bacterium | reverse complement strand
AAATCGAGCGCAGCCAAAGTCCCGCGGTGCAATCAGTCGCGGCCATCAAGGCCGGAATGGATCGGCATCTTGCGGACCTGCACGCGGTCGCCGACGGCGTCTACGCGCGCTGGATCGAAGGACTGCGGTGATTGAGTGATTGAGGAAAAATCACCCAATCACCCAATCACCCATTCACCCAATCACCTAGTCACCGGGTCACTAGTCCCTGAAATTCTTGAACTGCAGCGGCACGTCGGTGATGGTTCTTTTCACCAGCGTGATGACTTCCTGCAGCGTATCTTTCTTGGGCCCGGAAACGCGCACGACATCGCCCTGAATCGCGCCCTGCGCCTTCATCTTGTTTTCCTTAAGCAGCTTGACGATTTTCTTGGCGAGTTCCTGCTCGACGCCTTCCTTGAGCACGAGCGGCTGTTTAACCGTGTCACCCGCGGTTTTCTCCATGTCGCCGGGATCGAGCGAGCGCGCGTCGACGGCGCGTTTCGCGAGCTTGCCCGTCAGCACATCCTTGACCTGGCCCAGCTTGAAGTTGTCGTCGGCGAATACCATCAACACCGTCTTGTCGCCCTGTTCCTGGATTTCAACGCGCGCGTCCGAGCCCTTGAAATCGAAGCGGTTCGAAACTTCCTTGTTGCACTGGTCAACGGCGTTTTTAATTTCGACGTGGTTCACTTCTGACACGATATCGAACGATGGCATTGGGTTCTCCGGGCGGTTAACGGCGCTGCAATTTGATGGAATGTGACATAACCGGCAAACCGGTCGCGTCGTCGAACTCCGCGGCCGCCTCGATTGCGAAGCGCGCGATTTCTTCGGCGGAGCGTTTGGGATCGTCGTAAATGCCGTACATGGCGCCCAGCGCGACATCCGTGCCGCTGCCGATCGCATAAAATTTGACGTATTCCTGCACTGTGCGGTGCTCGCCGACACCGAAGATGCCGCGCGGATTGGCGATCAGCACGTCGAACCGGCTCGATTCAAGCGAGTCGTCCTTATCGCCGGTCGTCACCAGGAAGTAGTCGGCTTTCAACGCCTGGTGGAATGCCTGCCAGGTGCGAAAAATCTGGATCGTGTTGTCGAACCTCGCCTTCGCTTTCGGCCGTGCAAAGTAGTCCTGCATGATCGTCTTGAAAGTCGCCGAACCGCAGGCGCCGATAAAGGTGTCGCCGGCCTGCACGATCTTGTTGTTGTTCGCGATGTAGGCGGCCGACTCCTTGCCGGTACCCCATTTGGTAAGAGTGTCGGCGGCGATCGCGGTGCGACCGTTCTTTTTCACTACGGCGATAGTGGTCATGGCGGGTGATTTTACTCCCGTCGACGCGCGCATGCCGCGCCTCGATGGGGAAACTTCGCTGCGGCTAACCGAAGTGACAGACGTAATCGACGGTTTCGAGCGCCTCGATGTCGAACGAACTATTCGCCGGAACTTTGAATGAGTCCCCTGCGTTGCAACTGCGCCAGGCAGCCTCACCCGTCAAGCTTGACGCGACATTTGCCTGCGACGATTTCCATGAGTTCGGGCTCGGCGGTTTTGAAGGTGAGCTTCGCAGGAAAAATTATGCCGACTGACTTCCGGCTGCCGTCCGCCAGATCAATCGTGTGGCTCACGCACTTACCGTCGAAATAAACGTTGGCTTTTTTGGTGACGCTTACATTGTCGAATTTTCCCATGGCCGCTAATTACTTGCGTTTGCGCTTTAGATTGGCGGCGATGCGCATGCGCAGCGCGTTCAATTTGATAAAGCCTGCGGCATCCACCTGATCATAGGCGCCCTTGTCGTCTTCAAAGGTGGCGATATTTGGATCGAACAGCGAGTCGTGATCCGAATCGCGCCCGACCACCATGACGTTGCCCTTATAGAGCTTGATTCGCACCCAGCCGTTCACGCTCGCCTGTGAGGCGTCGATCATCGTCTGCAGCATCTTGCGCTCGGGGCTCCACCAGTAGCCGTTATAAATCAGCGATGCATAGCGCGGCATCAGGTCGTCCTTCAGATGCGCAACCTCGCGGTCGAGCGTGATCGACTCGATCGCACGGTGACCTTTCAGCATGATGGTGCCGCCAGGCGTTTCATAGCAGCCACGCGACTTCATGCCGACATAACGATTTTCGACCAGGTCGAGACGGCCGATGCCGTGCTTGCCGCCGAGTTTGTTCAGCGTTTCGAGCATGCGCGCCGGCGACAGTTTGCGGCCATTGACTGCGACGATGTCGCCGCGCTCATATTCAAGGTCGACATATTCGGCGCGATTCGGCGCTTTTTCCGGCGATACGGTCCAGCGCCACATCGATTCTTCAGGCTCGCGTGACGGGTCTTCGAGAATGCGGCCTTCGAACGAGATGTGCAGCAGGTTGGCGTCCATCGAGTACGGCGAGCCGCCTTTTTTCTTCATTTCGACCGGGATGCGATGCTTCTTTGCGTACTCGAGCAGCTTTTCGCGCGACGTGAGATCCCACTCGCGCCACGGCGCAATCACGTGGATATTGGGTTCAAGCGCGTAATAGCCGAGTTCGAAGCGCACCTGGTCATTGCCTTTGCCGGTCGCCCCGTGGCTGACCGCGTCGGCGCGCGTTTTGCGAGCGATCTCGATCTGGCGTTTGGCGATCAGAGGACGGGCGATCGACGTGCCGAGCAAATACTCGCCTTCGTAAATTGCATTGGCGCGGAACATCGGGAATACGAAATCGCGCACGAATTCCTCGCGCAGGTCGTCAATGAAGATTTCCTTGACGCCCATTTGTTTGGCTTTCGCGCGCGCGGGCGCGACCTCCTCACCCTGGCCGATGTCCGCGGTGAAAGTGACCACCTCACAGTGATACATGTCCTGCAGCCATTTGAGAATGACGGAGGTATCGAGCCCACCCGAATAGGCAAGCACTACTTTTTTAATATCAGCCATTGCGAAGTTCCGACAGACGAAAAACGCAGATTTTAAGCGCCGCAGGCGGCGAGAGCCAGCAAATTCAACGGTTGCTAACGGGGCCGCCGGCATCGGTATGACGCGCGAATAAGTTAACTTCACCCATCAGGCGGGGCGATAAGGCGTAAAGGTGGCGTCGTAGAGTCAGCGTCCGCTTCCTTCGCGTATGAGCGGCGCGATGGCTTCATCACGCGCCGCCCGGTCCGAGTCCCCAACGACGATCAACTTGTCTGCGCGCGCGGGGATGAGGGCCGCGGCGTCCGCATGACGCAGCACTGGCATTGCAGCGGCAAGCGACTTCATGAGTTCGGGAGTCAGGGCATCGAGCGCCGGCCGGATAGTGTCGCGAAGGCCGGGCACGATCGTAAAAGGCGGCTGATTCTGGACGCGCCATTCGGCAAAGCGCGTGCGCTGGATGATCTTGGACGCCTCGATCTGACTGCGGAAAAAATCGCGCGCAAACACGGGATCAAGTCCGTACTCGGGCGCCTGCCTGCCCAGGCTTTCGATGATTTCTCGTTCGCGCGGCAGGTCTTCGATCGGCGCGCCGCTGTTCCACTTGTTGCGCGCAACGTCGTCCATGTAACCGAGCCGCTCTTGAATCAGCGCCAGAACGCGATCGATTTTTTCGGCGTCGT
>JANXRI010000315.1 GCA_025353085.1 Betaproteobacteria bacterium | reverse complement strand
CAGTCCGCATCTGACCGGCGAACTATTCAAACTCATCACCAAAACCGACATGGTGCATATCGCGTACAAAGGCAACGCGGAAGCGATCACCGATCTGATTGGCGGACAACTAAGCGTGGTGTTCACCGGTGTGCCGCCCGTCGTGCCGCTCGCCAAGGCAGGCAAGGTGCGCTTGCTCGCGACGACCGGCAAGCAACGCCTGGCGAGCCTGCTTGACGTGCCGACCATCCGGGAAGCGGGTATCGAAGGCGCCGATGTGCTGATCTGGTATGGCGTGGTAGCGCCAGCGGCAACGCCTAAAGAGATAATCGTCCGCCTCAACCGCGAGATCGTAAAGATCATGGCGGCGCCGGAACTGCGCGAGAAATTTTTGCAGCAGGGCGTCGACCCCGCATCGAGCACGCCTGAGGAATTCGCGCAGTTGATTCGCGACGAAGTCGCGCGCTGGGGCAAGGTCATACGTCGCGCCGGCATTAAACTGGAATAGGATTGCGGATTGCGGATTGCGCGTAAAATCTTTAATCATCAGACGTCAAGCCGCGCTCCTCACTCTCCATCCTCAAGCCCCAATCCCCCCTATGAAACTCCCAATCTATCTCGACAATTCCGCCACCACGCCGGTTGATCCGCGCGTCGTCGCCAAAATGCTGCCGTGGCTCGCCGATCAATTCGGCAATCCCGCGAGCAGTTCCCATGCATTCGGTCATGCCGCGCGCGCGGCGGTCGAAGCGGCACGCGATCAGGTCGCCACCCTTATCAATGCCGCTCCGCGCGAAATCGTGTGGACATCCGGCGCGACCGAATCCGATAACCTCGCGATCAAAGGCGCGGCGCTCGCGTGCCAAGGGAAAGGCAAGCATCTGATCACGATGCAGACCGAGCACAAAGCGGTGCTCGACACCATGCTCGATCTTGAGCGCGGCGGTTTTAGCGTCACTTCACTTGCGCCCGAGAAAAACGGATTGCTGGATCTGGAGAAATTCAAAACCGCCATCCGGCCCGACACCACGCTTGTTTCGATCATGCTCGTCAACAATGAAATCGGCGTGATCCAGGACATTGCGGCGTTGGGCGAAATCTGCCGTGAACGCGGTGTGATTTTTCACGTCGATGCGGCGCAGGCCACCGGCAAGGTCGCGATCGATCTCAAGCAGTTAAAAGTCGATTTGATGTCGCTGACCGCACATAAGACTTACGGGCCGAAAGGCATCGGTGCGCTGTACGTATCGCGCGATTGCAGCGCGCGCCTCGAGCCACAGATGCACGGCGGCGGGCATGAGCGCGGGATGCGCTCGGGAACGCTCGCGACCCATCAGATCGTCGGCATGGGTGAGTGCCTGGAAATCGCGGGCGCCGAGATGGCGACCGAGCTGCCGCGGCTACGCGCGCTGCGTGACAAGCTTTACCGGGGACTGGCGGCGCTCGACGAAGTGCAGATCAACGGTGACATGACGAGCCGCATCGTCAACAATCTCAACTTCAGCCTGAAGCTGCCGAACTGCGACCAGATGATCGCGTCGCTGACCGACATCGCGGTGTCCTCGACATCGGCGTGCTCGTCAGCCGGCGGCAGCGTGTCGCATGTGCTGCAAGCGCTCGGCAACGACCTGCAACTCGCCGGCAACTCGATTCGCATTACCGTCGGGCGTTTCAACACCGCAGAGGAAATCGATTTTGCGCTGGTCTATCTGACGCGCAAAATCGCCGAATGCCGCGCCGCCCTCGCGCAACCGGCACTCGTATAACGCGACGCCGGCTAGGGCCGTGCGCTGTTCGCGGTCACGACGGGCGTGTCGTTCAGAAATCGCTCGATCGCCTCGGCGCCGGCATACTGTTTGATGATGCCGCCATCGGCGAACACCAGCGTCGGTGTTGCGTCGATATTGAGCCTGGTCGCGATGGCGTCTATCTGCTCGAACGGGTTGCTGCAATCGGTTCGTCCGGACGGGCGTAGCGCGCGCAGCATCCAGTCCTCCCATGCCTTCGCCTTGTCGGTCGAGCACCAGATCGATTTCGCAATCGCGGTCGAACCCGGAAACTTTGCTTCAAGCGGATACGGATACACGTACAAAGTCAGATTGTTGACGCGCTCGAGCTCGGCCTCGAGCTTTTTGCAGTACGGGCACATCGGATCGAGGAACACGCGCAACTGACGCTTGCCGTCGCCTTTGACGCGCTTGATGGCCATGGTGAGCGGCGGCAACTGCGCGACATTGACGGCCGTCAGCTTGCGCACGCTCTGCTCGGTCATATTGCGGTTGGTTTTGGTGTCGATCAGCACGCCATAAAGCAGGTAGCTGACCTTTTCATCGGTGTAGTGCAAAGTCTTGTCGACATAGACTTCGTAAAGTCCGCCGTACGATGTTTTGCTCACGCTTTGCACTTTGTTGCCGAGCTTGGCCTCCACGAGTTTGCGCACGCTGGCTTCATCGGCAAGCGCCGCGCCGCACGCCATTAATGCAAGACTCACAATCAGTTTTTTAAACATCACCGCTCCCTGTCTGGCAACAGCCGCGAATTGTAAGGCAATTGAGCGGCCCGGCGAACGCCGCTTATCGTATACGGTTGACCGCAGGTCGGGCTGCAAAAAAGCGCCCCGCTTTTGACCCGCCGCAATTCATACCTGTGAGATGCCGGGACAAATCCCGCGGTGGATGAGTCGCGGTCGGCATAACCCGCCAAAGCTTTTTTTATCGCGTTAACGCGCGCTGCTGGCAGCTTCCTTCATGCCGATAAAACTGTAGTCGCAGAAGCCCGGATCGGCATTGTGCTTTATTTTCTCGTAAACCTTGTCCGGTTGATTGAGCACCGCCGTATCGAAGAGCCGCGAATGGACCGCGCCGTACGTCACGCACGCGCCGCGCTTCTCATCATATTCG
>JANXRI010000309.1 GCA_025353085.1 Betaproteobacteria bacterium | reverse complement strand
AACGAAGTGAGGAGATGTCATGCGAAACGTAATGCGCTCGTTATTTGTCTGGACTGCGCTCGTTGTCTGCGGCGCTTTGGAAGCTCAGGACTATCCGACGCGGCCCGTGCGCGTGCTGGTGCCCTATACGCCGGGCGGCATCACGGACGTCGTGACGCGAATCACTGCGCTCGAACTCGGCAAAGCGCTGGGTCAGACTTTTGTCGTCGATAATCGCCCGGGCGCCAACAGCATACTGGCTGTGGACATGGTGTCCAAAGCCACGCCGGATGGTTACACGCTCGGCACCGTGATCGCCGCGCACGCGGCGAACCAGACGCTATACGCGAAGCTGCCGTATGACTCGGTCAAAAGCTTCGAACATGTGTCGCTGCTGGCGACTTCACCGCTGATCGTGTGCGCGACCAATTCGCTGCCGGCAACTTCAATTAAAGAGTTGATCGATCTCGCTAAAGCGAAACCGGGAACGCTGACGTTTGCATCAAGCGGCATCGGCGCGGCGGCGCATCTAACGACCGAACTACTGATGGCAACCACCGGCATCAAGATGGTGCACGTTCCTTATAAGGGAACCGCCCCGGCGCTGCAGGATTTGATCGGTGGTCAGATCAACATCATGATGGACACGCCGTCGTCGATGTTGCCGCATGTGCGCGCGGGCAAACTCAAAGCGCTCGGCATGACGTCCGAAAAACGGGTTGCAGTCGCGCCCGATATCCCAACGCTGAGCGAAAACGGAGTGCCGGTCGTCGGCGGCACCTGGGTCGGCCTGCTTGCGCCTGCCGGGACGCCAAAGCCGATCGTCGACAAGTTAGCGCGCGCAGCGGGCGCCGCGATGAGCCGGCCGGATATCAAGGAGCGATTTACGCAGCTCGGTATTGATTCCGTCGGCAATACCTCCGTTGAATTCACCCGGTTCCTGAAGAACGAAGTTGCCAAATGGGCGAAGGTCATCAAGGATGCCAACGTCAAAATCGATTGAGGGAGACGCTCGTGCTTTATAAACTATTCGCCGCACTGCTCGCAGCTGCCGTTTGTTGGCCCGGCGCATTCGCGCAAAGTTATCCCGCCAAACCGATCCGCATTGTTGTGCCATTCCCGCCCGGCGCATTTAACGACACGCTCGGGCGCACCATCGCCGCCAAATTCAGTGACGGGGGTTTCGGCCAGGCGGTAGTCGATAACCGCCCGGGGGCGGGCAGCACGATAGGCGCCGATCTCGTCGCGAAGTCGCCGCCTGACGGTCACACATTGCTAATCGTCGCCGTACCGTTCGCCGTTAACGCGACGCTATATACGCGACTGCCGTACCACACCGAACGCGACTTCGCCCCCATTATCTTTGCGGGCTCGACGCCCAATATGCTGGTCGTTCATCCGTCGCTGCCGGTCAAATCGGTGCCTGAGCTAGTCGCGCTCGCCAAAGCCAGGCCGGGCCAGCTCGATTACGCCTCGACCGGCGCTGGCAGTTCGAATCACATGTCGATGGAACTCTTTAAGATGATGACGAAGACCGACATTTTGCACGTGCCCTATAAAGGCAGCGCGCCCGCGCTCACCGATTTGATGGGCGGGCATGTGATGATGATTTTTGACAACACGCCGAATGTTCTGCCGCATGTCAAAGGCGGCCGTATGCGCGGCATCGCTGTCACGAGTTTGAAACGCTCGGCGCTGGCGCCCGAACTGCCGACGGTCGATGAGTCGGGCGTGCCCGGTTATGACGTATTGGTGTGGTTCGGCGTCGTCGCGCCGGCCGGCATGCCGCGCGAGGTCGTCGCCAGGCTCAACGCGGAAATCAACAAGCTGCTGCTGTTGCCGGATGTGCGTGAACGCTTTCAGGCCGGCGGCGTCGAGCCCGTCGGTGGTCCGCCCGAAAAATTCGGCGAACACCTTAAAATTGAAATCGCCAAGTGGGCCAAGGTCGTCAAAGCGACCGGCGCGCGCGTCGATTAATATAGCGCTTCACTCATACGGCATAGCGCCAATCTCACCTTCTCCTTGAGAAATGCGCGGCGCAAGCCGCGCGTGAATTAAAACCAGTCGGGCACGTAGTAAACCGCGGCCGTAACCGCGAGTGTCCACACGAACATCGCGCGCAATTGCTTGGCCGCGACCGGATTCAGTTTCTTGCGCCGCTTGTACTTGTCGGCTGGATCAGGCGCCGTCGCCATCCTAAAGTCAGCGATGATCAAAAAAAGTCCCATCGCGAATGCAATGCCTGCCCACAGCATAAATGTCTCCCGTCTTCCCCGTTAAGCCCGCCATCGGCAGATGTAATCTTAACGGCTTGCCGCTAATCGTCAACCGTTTTACCGCATTGACATTGATAAAGACTGAAGGCGCGCGCTCACGGCCGCGTGCCGCCATCCATTAGAATACTGTCTTCATCGCTCCGGATGCATCATGTCGACCAAGCCTGCCGCGCCGCACGTCACTAATTTCATCCGCAATATCGTCGAAGCGGACCTCGCAAGCGGCAAGTACGCGACGCGCACCTGGGGCGGCAAACCCGGCGGCGCCTCAACACATGCGGACGCGCCGGCAGACGCCGCTAGAATTCGCACGCGCTTTCCGCCGGAACCCAATGGCTATCTGCACTTTGGCCACGCGAAATCAATTTGCCTCAATTTCGGGCTCGCGCGGGATTTTAGCGGCGTCTGCCATATGCGGTTCGACGACACCAACCCCGAACGAGAAGAGCAGGAGTACGTCGATTCGATACTCGACGCGGTCCAGTGGCTGGGTTTCGACTGGAACGTCAACGGCATCGAGCATTTGTACTATGCGAGTGACTATTTCGATTTCATGTACGAGGCGGCCGAGCACCTGATCACCGCGGGCCATGCGTACGTCGACGAGCAAAGCGCCGGGCAAATCCGTTTGAACCGCGGCACGCTGACTGAACCCGGCAAGCCGAGTCCGCAACGCGATCGCTCACCCGCGGAGAACTTGCGGGTTTTTCATGAGATGCGCGCCGGCCAGCACGCCGAAGGCAGCATGGTGCTGCGCGCTAAAATAGACATGGCGTCGCCGAACATCAACATGCGCGACCCGGCGATTTATCGCATACGAAAAGCTGTGCATCACCGCACCGGCGACAGGTGGTGCATTTATCCGATGTACACGTACGCGCACCCGATCGAAGACGCGCTGGAGCGCATCACGCATAGCCTGTGCACGCTCGAATTCGAAGACCAGCGGCCGTTTTACGACTGGCTGCTCGAGCGTCTCGCCGAGGGCGGCCTGCTCGCCAAGCCGTTGCCGCATCAGTATGAGTTCGCGCGCCTTAACCTCACGCACATCGTGCTGTCGAAGCGCAAGTTAATTCAACTCGTCGACGAAAAACGCGTCACCGGCTGGGACGATCCGCGCATGCCCACGCTGGTGGGCGCGCGGCGTCGCGGCTATACACCGGAAGGTTTTCGCCTGTTTGCGGAACGCATCGGCGTATCGAAAGCGGATTCCTGGATCGACTTGTCAGTGCTTGAAGATTGCATGCGCGAACATCTGAACGAAGCCGCGCCGCGCCGCATCGCGGTACTGGAGCCGGTCAAACTTGTGATCGACAACTACCCGGATGGTCAGGTCGAAGCGTGCCATCCGCCAAATCATCCGCAGAAACCTGAGCTGGGCAAACGCGCGGTGCCCTTTTCGAAAGAACTCTGGATCGAGCGCGAGGACTTCATGGAGACGCCGGGCAAGGGCTACTTTCGACTCTTTCCCGGCAACAAGGTGCGTCTGCGTTATGGTTTCGTCGTCGAATGCACCGGCTGCACGAAAGATGCCGACGGCCGCGTGACCGAAGTGCATTGCAATTACTTTGCCGACAGCAAATCCGGCACGCCGGGGTCGGACAGTTATAAGGTCAAAGGCAACATCCACTGGGTGTCGGCGGCACATGCGTACGCGTGCGAAGTGCGGCTCTTTGACCGGCTCTATAAGGCTGTGCATCCCGGCGCCGGTGAGAGCGATCATATCGAGGACTTGAATCCCGACTCCAGGCACGTGATCACCGCGCAACTGGAACCGTCCCTCAAGGATGCGCAGGCCGGCGAGCATTTTCAGTTCGAGCGTTATGGCTACTTCGTCGCCGACAGCGTCGACTCCCGGCCCGGCGCGCCGATATTCAATCGCGCGGTGACACTGCGCGATTCCTGGCACAAATAAAAAATCAACGCTGCTTTCGAAGGAGTTTCCATGCCGCAAGCGATGATAGACGGAATAAAAATCAACTATGTCGTCAAGGGGGAAGGTCCGCCGCTGATCATGCTGGCGCCCGGCGGCTTCGATTCGAATATCGACGGCTGGTCGACGCGCGGCGTGTGGAAAGACCTGCGTCCGCTCGACGCGCTCGCCAAAGATTTCACCATGATCGCGTACGACCGGCGCGAAGCCGGGCAATCGGGTGGCCGCGTTGAGCCGCATAGCTGGCGCCTATGGGCGGCCGAAGCCGTTGGGCTGCTCGATCATCTCAAGATCGATCGCGCGTGGGTAATTGGCGGCTGCATGGGCGTGTCGGTTGCAGCGGCGATCGGCGCGCATTTTCGTGCGCGCTGCATGGGACTTCTCATGCACTGGCCGGTCGGTGGTTTTCGGTGGCGAGCCAAAGGCCATATTAATTTCAATAAGCACATCGCATTCGCGCGCGCCAATGGCCTGTCCGCAGTTGCGGCGCGCGCAAAAAAATCGCCTGCTTTTTGGGCCGATCCCGAAACCGGACCGTGGGCGTCGGTGCTTTCGCATGACGAAAGTTTTGCCGCGCAATACGCGAAGCAGGACCTCGAACAATATCTTGCAATCGTTGCCTATAGCCGCGACCTCCTGTTCGACGACACGATGCCGTCGGGCGCGACTGGCGAACAACTGATGGCGCTAACAATACCGTCATTCATCATGAGCGGCGACGACGCATCGCACGCGACTTCGGCCGCGCATGCACTGCGCGAATTGATCCCGGGCTCGGTGCTCTCCCCGCTCACGCCGCCGCAGCAGAACCCGGCGAGCGTCGCGGCATGGATACGGAATTCAATGGCCGCAGTCAAAGCGGCGTGAAGCGTTAGCTGCGCCATGCCGACACTGCGTTACCGTCTCGTAAACGTCTTCGCGGAATCGCCGCTCGCGGGCAATCCGCTATGCGTGTTTGAAGACGGCAGCGCGCTTGACGGCGCCACGATGCAGGCGCTCGCGTTGCAGTTCAATTTATCGGAGACCACATTTATTCTGCCCGCGACTGCCGCAGGTGCAACGGCACGCGTGCGCATTTTTACGCCGGGATTCGAAATGCCGTTCGCCGGTCACCCGACGCTTGGCACCGCGCACGTCGTGCGCGATTTCATGAATGCCGGTGATGAAATAAAACTCGAAATGCAGGCCGGCATCATTCCGGTCAGCGCATGCGGTGACGAATGGACGCTTAAAGCCGATGCGCCGCGCACGCATGTGCCACACGCGTCGCGCCACGAGTTCGCGCAGATGCTGGGCATCGAGGCCTCCGAGGTGCTCGAAGGCGCGCTATGGGTGGACACCGGTTCGGAGCAGCTCATTATGCCGCTCGCGTCGGCTGGCGCGGTCGAGCGCTGCCAGCCAAATGCGGAGTTGCTGATGAAATACTCGGTCGGCAACAAGCGCAACGGGCTCGTGTATGTTTGGGCGTACAGCGATGACGCAACGGTGCGCGCGCGATTTTTCTTTACCAGGCATGCGAGCCTCGTCGAAGATCCGGGCACCGGCTCGGCCTGTGCCAATCTTGGCGGCTGGTTCATTGCCCACGGCAAACCCCTGCCGGTTGACGTGCAGGTATTGCAGGGCGACCAGGTCGGACGGCCGTGCCGGCTCGATCTGCGCGTCGACGCGGACAAAAATATTTTCGTGGCGGGTCGCGTCGTGGCACTGGGCGGCGGCGAAATTACGTTGTGATTCGCGACGGTTGCGCGATGAAAGTCGATCATCGTGCGGTGTCATTACGCGATGGTTGCCAATGAACGCCTTATCCGCGTACGAGCTTGCGTACTGCGCTGCCGTAATTTTTGTCGCCTATGGCTTGCGCGGCAGCACCGGCTTCGGCGCAGTCATCGGCATGCCGTTGCTCGCCCTGGTGCTACCCCTGAAAGTGCTGGTGCCCGTCTGGACGCTGCTCGGATTCGCGTCGTCGGTGGCGATACTCGGCCGCGAGCGCCACCACATTGCGCGCGATGCGTTTGTCGCGTTTATTCCATGGTGTTTGCTCGGCATTGCGGCCGGGCTGTATTTTTTCACGCGCTTCGATTCGCGGATGCTCGCTCACGGCTTGGGCGTGATGGTGATTGCGTATGCGGCTTTTGCGATGTGGAGTGCGCTTCGCGGGCCGCACGATCCAATTCAATTGCCGCGCGCCATCGGCCCACTCTCGGGCACTGTCTCGGGCCTCGTCGGCGCGATTTTTGGCACGATGGGCAGCATGTTCTTCGTGATATTTCTCGATACGCGCAAGCTGCCGAAGGCGCAGTTTCGTGCCACGATGTCGGCGATGTTGCTGCTGCTCTCGACCGTGCGCGGTATTGGTTACTATGCGGTCGGCGAATTCACCGCCGACTCGTGGATCATGTTCGCGGCCGCTTTCCCGGCGATGCTGGTTGGCATCTACGCGGGGGACCGCATCCAGTTGCGGTTGAATGAAATGATGTTTCGCCGGGTCGCGTGCGCCGCGCTGTGCCTGTGCGGTGTTACGTTGTTGCTAAAGTAGGCGGCTCATGCCGAAACCATCTGCAACCATCGCCCAAACACTTGCGCGATTTGTGACCGATATCGAGCACACGGCAATACCGGCCGCAGTGCGTGGCAACGCTCGATTCAGTTCGGCTAGCCGTCTTTTCATCGCTGCGTTTTGATGCGAATATCCGGCTTGTATTTACGTGTGCGCGAGGTGGGTCGCGCATATCCATTTAAAAAAAAGGAAGCGAACATGAAAATTTCAAACGCATTGGTTTTTATGGCAGTCGCGGTTATTACGTTGTGCGGCGAACTCGCACACGCGCAAACGAGAGGCGGCGGCGCCGGCGCGAATTCTTACTACGACGATACACCGTGGCCGCTGCCGGCAGACGGCGCAACGTCGGCATTTAAATTGGCCGGGATGAAAAGCGTGCATGCGGTATGGATGTCGTTCAGCCAATATACGGACGGCAAGCCTCTGCTCGACAGTGCGGTCATTACTCTGCTGCCCGGTTCTACTGCCAAGTGGAGTGCCCCGCAGGGCGGCTGCACTTACGAACTCGAGCTGGTCAATGCAAATCCGCCGCTCATCAATATGAAAAAGCCGTCGTCGATGTGTTCGCTGCGGCCCGGCGCGCAGGCGATTTTCAGGATCCTTGCCGCGCCTTGATGCTCACGACGACGGACGCTTAGCCCGTCACGCCGATATTCCACGGCACGAATTCATGATCGCCGAGCCCCAGGAGTTCGCTCTTGGTCTTTTCACCCGACACGGTGCGCAGCAGATCTTCGAAAATTTCCTGTGCCATCTGCTGCATCGTGCGGGTGCCGTCGAGAATGCCGCCGCAGTTGATGTCCATGTCGTCTTTCAAGCGGTTGTACATCGGCGTGTTGGTCGCCAGCTTGATTGACGGCACCGGCTTTGCGCCGAACATCGAACCGCGGCCGGTCGTGAACATGATGACGTTGGCGCCCCCCGCGATCTGGCCGGTCGCGGAGCACGGATCGAATCCGGGCGTGTCCATGAACACGAGGCCGTGTTGCTTGACGGGCTCGGCGTAGCGATAGACTTCCATCAGCGGACCGGTGCCGCCTTTCATCGACGAGCCGAGCGATTTTTCGAAAATGTTCGCGAGCCCGCCGGTCTGATTGCCGGGACTCACATTGCCGTTAATCTGGGTATCGCGGCCGACTGTGTATTCGTCCTTCCACCAGCGAATGCGCTCGATCAGCTTTTCGCCAACTTCAACAGAGCGTGCGCGCCGCGTGAGCGTGTGCTCGACGCCGTAAATTTCTGGTGTCTCCGACAATATCGCAGTGCCGCCATGCCTGACGAGAATGTCCATCGCTGCGCCGAGTGCTGGATTCGCCGTGATCGAGGAAAAACCATCGGAGCCGCCGCATTGCAGGCCAACCATGATATGGCTGGCGGGCACGCGTGTGCGCGTGACGCGGTTGGCCTCGGGCAACATTTCCTTGACCGCCGCAACACCCGCGGCAATCGTTTTGGTGGTGCCGCCTTCGTCCTGCATCACAAACGAGCGCAGGCGCGAATTGGCTTCGAGGCCCTGCTCCTTGAAAAGCTTGCTGACTTGATTGCGCTCGCAGCCCAAGCCGATCACGAGCGCCGAGGCCAGGTTCGCATGCAGCGCGTAACCCGCCATCGTGCGGCGCAGAAGATCCATCGGCTCGCCGGTCATCTCCATGCCGCACCCGGTGCCGTGCGCGAACGCAACGACGCCGTCGACATTCGGAAATTCCGCGAGCCGCTCGGGCGTGAAATATTCGGCGACCTTGTGCACGACCGTCGCCGAACAGTTGACCGTCGACAACACGCCGATGTAATTGCGGGTTGCGATTTGGCCGTTCGCGCGCACGATACCCATAAACGTCGCGCGTTCGCTTTCCGGCAGCAGGTGCACCGGGCGATATTCTTTTGCGTACGCGTAGTCGCGATCGAATTCGCGAAACTCCATGTTGTGCGAATGCACGAATGTGCCGGGCGCAATATCAGTGGCCGCAAAACCGATCGTCACGTTGTATTTGAGGATGGGCTCGCCCTGCTTGATAGCACGCGTCGCGATCTTGTGGCCGGACGGCACCTGGCTGCGACACGTCAGGCCATTGCCGAGCTTCGCGCCTATTTCAACGTTCGAACGCGCAATGACCACGTTGTCCGCTTCGTGCAGACGGATGACGGGACCGGCGGCGGGTTTTTCGAGTACTTCGATCATGGCTGTACCTCTCGGCTGACGATTGGGCTTGACGCGTTATTTTATCGCGTTAACGCAGACTGTCGTCCGGCAGCGTGCAAACCGGCGCACTGACGGATGGCGGCTCGCGTACGGTCAGACCAGCCCGCGCCAAAACAGTTCGTGCGTGATTCGCGCCCCCAGGGTCTGTGCAGGGCGCTTGTCGGCCTATACTTATCACCGCCCACTTTGTTTCACGACCAGCGCGCGCGATTAATCGCGGACGCGCCCAACCGCCGACGGCAAAGACCATGCACGCAAGCTGCGAATCCTGGGCCGAACGGCGATGAACCGGCGGCGCTTTTTAGTCAGTGCCGGTGCGCTGGCGCTGATCCCTTCCTTTGCACGCGCGCAGGATCGCCCGCTCAAGTACGCGGACATGCACACGCACGCGGGTGTCGGCAAACGAATCGACACCCTGCGTACGTTGATGGCCGACAACGGCATGCTGATTCTGGCGCGCACCATCGCGACCGACCGGCCCGTAACGCACACGGTCAAGGGCAGAATAACCGTCGCGCGTGAGGCGCAGCCCGGTGAACTCGCCGCCAATTTCGAAGACCGGCTCGCGCGCCTGCACGCGACTATCCGGCGCGAAGGCCTGATTGAAATCGTGTCGGCCGCAACGCTCGAATATGTACTCGCTAAGCGCGAGCCGGCTGCAGTCATCGCGGCTGAAGGCGGCGATTTTCTCGAGGGCAGCCTGCAGCGGCTGGAAACCGCGCGCAGAGGCGGGCTCGTGCACCTGCAGCTCGTGCATTACCGCGTGTCCGAAATCGGCGACATCTCAACCGAAGCGCCGCGTTACAACGGCTTGTCCGCGTTCGGCCTCGAGGTGGTTGCCGCATGCAACCGCCTTGGCATATTGATCGACATCGCGCACGGAACTTCGGCGCTGATCGAGCAAACGCTCGAACTCTCTGCCCAGCCGGTCATCTACTCGCACGGCCAGGTGAGCAGCGCTGCGCCGTATTACACCCAACGCGTCGCTGCGGCGCGGTCGATTCATCTGCCGCTTGCGCGCAAAGTGGCGGAGAAAGGCGGCGTTGTCGGCATCTGGGCTAACGGCAGCTCCTATCGAACGCTCGGGCGCTATGCAGACGCGCTGCTCGAACTCGCAACAACGCTTGGCGCCGCGCATGTCGGCATCGGCACCGACATGGACGGCATGACGACGATGGTGGTGCCGACTTACCGTGAATTTTCAGAACTCGCGGAACTGATGGCCAAACGCGGCGTGGGTGCAGCAGATCTCGACAACTTGCTGGGCGGCAACTACATCCGGGTGTTGAAGCGCGCGCTCGCCGCCGAAATCAAAACCTGAATTCCGTAAAACGACCGCCCATCACCATGCCCACGCTAAATACTTCCGACTTCGAGCTGCATTACGAAGTCGACGATTTTACCGATCCGTGGACCCGGCCCGAAACCGTGCTGTTGTTGCATGGCAATTGCGAAAGCGGCGCAGCGTGGTACGGCTGGATGCCGCAACTTGCGCGGCATTACCGCGTGGTCCGTCCCGACATGCGCGGCTTCGGCCGTTCGACGCCAATGCCGCGTGACTTCCCCTGGACACTCGATGTCATCATCGATGACTACTGCTGCCTGATGGATCATCTCGGCATTGAGCGCTTTCATCTCGTCGGCGCCAAAATCGGCGGCACCGTCGCGCGTGCGTTCGCGGCACGCCGTGCGCAACGCGTTGCCACGCTGACAGTAATCGGTACGCCGCCGCCATTCTGGCCCGGTGCCAGAGAACGTATTCCCGAGTGGACTCACGAATTCGAAACCAAGGGTGTCGAGCACTGGGCGCGCCGCAGCATGGCAGGGCGGCTCGGCGACCAATTTCCACCTGAAGGCGCCGAATGGTGGACTCAATACATGGGGCGCACCGCGGTGTCATCGCAAATCGGTTTTATTGCGACCATTGCGTGCGTGGACATCACCGCCGATATGCCGAACATCGCGTGCCCGACGCTGGTGATCACCACCGGGCAAAGCGGACTTGCGTCGGTCGAAGAGAACCGTGCGTGGCAAACGACGATCCGCGATTCGCGTCTGGTCGTCTTGCCGGGAAATTCCTATCACGTCGCAGCGACCGACCCCGGGCGCTGCGCACAGGCGACCCTCGACTTTATCGCCGGTCACCGCAGCGGGTGACTGCGGCGCACGAATTGCCTGTAGCGGAGGCGCCTCGCCTGCATGCGTTTACGAAGCAGACGGGGCGCCTGCGCTACCCTGCTGCGTTATGTTTTTGGAATGACGAACGCGGCAACCAGGTCTAGGTCTTGGCCGCAGCGAGCTTGCCGCCCATTTTTTCGCAAGTGCCTTTCGCGACGAGTTTCCACGCAGTGGGATCGTTGTCGACCCTGGACGTGCCGGCGCACGAATTTTTGCCCGCCGCACACTCGTTCTGGCCGGCTTTGGAAACGCCGTAGCACTTTTCTTTCGGCGTTGATTGGGTCTGCGCGCTGACCGCGCTGGCGACGCCGAGCGCGACGAGACCCAGGAGGGCGCTGCGAATGACTGTTTGCTGGTCCATGAATTTCTCCTGAAAAAAGGTTATCTGCGTGGGTCACTGTCAATATAAACGCGTAAGTCTTTGGTCGGTATACAAGGCGTTTTCTTACGATCAAAGTGCTAGCCTGAATAATACCGGGCAAGGACTGCAACCGCCAGCGGCGGGCTAGGGGTTGTCATACCTCTGCAACAGCAGGTAGAGCGGGTCAATCGAAACCGACAGAGGGCCCAAGTACGGATATTCGAGCTGGTTGGCGAGCGTCAGTATCAGCGCGTAGGCGAGCGAACCGATTGTCGCTGAGATATATCCGCTCTTCTTCGAATTGAACATGATGACGTTAAGAATAGTCAACATCGTCAACATCACGACTGTCAGCCACAAGGCGGGATGAATCGGGCTGTGAAACGTGCCCGACAACCGCTGGTGCCTGAAGCCGCTCAGATTGGCAAGCTCGCTCATCGCATGCGCGCGTACCAGCGGATCTTTGACGCTGAGGCATATCTTATAAATTTCGTCGAGAAATTTGACCGCGTCTTCGGATCCGGCCTGGCGCGTCGATTCATTGAACTCCATCGTCGCCACGGTTTGCACATACAGCACCAGCGCGCGTTCGGCCTCGCGCATCTTGCCCGCATCGTGGCGCAAGTCCATGTGAATGTTCTCGATTGCCTGGGCTTCTTTCTTCAGTATGGCGTCTTGTTCCCGATGATGGTTCCACAGGGTCACCACGACGAACGCAATGGTGAGCCCCGTGACGCCGTTCAGAATGCCGGCGACCATCGGGTAAGCGAAATCGTTATTTTCGAATTCGTACTTTTTCAGAAGTTTTCGAATCCAGTACTGGATGGGAAAGCTGATGAGTGCATAGGGAATCAGCACCAGCAGCAACGTGGCGAAAAAACCCTGCGACGCGAGCCACAGCGAAACCTCAGTCACCGTCTCGAATACCTGCCGCATAGAAGCTCCCTTTTTATTGCACTCGGCGTACCCGCGCTTTTGTCCGCGCGGCGGACGAAGCCTGCCAGCCGCTGCGATTGTAATACGCGCGGCCTTGGCAGTGACGCGGATGTACGCCCGCCGGCCCAGTGGCGACTTCTGGGTCGCCTTGACGACAGCGCACGCGAGGTGGATGCTGATGGCGTTTTTCCCTCTGCGGCAGCCGCCATGCATATAGATCACGAAGTAAAGCTCGACTTCAAGGACGTGCTCATCAGGCCCAAGCGCTCGGCGCTGCCGTCGCGCGCGGAAGTCGACATCACCCGCAAATTTTCGTTCAAGCATTCGGACAACCGTTATGACGGTATTCCAATTATCGCGGCCAACATGGACACCGTCGGCACTTTCGAAATGGCGCGTGCATTCGCGCCGTTCGGCCTGTCGGTCGCGCTGCATAAACACCACGCAATCAACCCGCTTGCCGCCTGCTTTAAAACGCTAAAAGTCAAATCCAACGCGTTTTATTCGATGGGTATTACCAAACCCGACCGCGCCAAATTTGTGCGCGTGATGCGCGGCGCCGGCAACTCGATCCGCTATGTGTGCATCGATGTCGCCAATGGCTATACCGAGAGCTTTGTCGACTTTGTCGCGCGCTTTCGCGATGCCTATCCCCAGATCACGTTGATGGCAGGTAATGTCGTAACCGGCGAAATGACCGAGCAACTTATTTTGTCGGGCGCCGATATCGTCAAGGTTGGCATCGGCCCGGGGTCGGTCTGCACGACGCGCAGCATGACCGGCGTCGGTTATCCGCAATTGTCGGCGGTGATCGAATGCGCTGACGCCGCGCATGGACTGGGTGGTCGCATCTGCGCCGACGGCGGCTGCACGTCGCCGGGAGACGTCGCCAAAGCGTTTGGCGGCGGCGCTGATTT
>JANXRI010000289.1 GCA_025353085.1 Betaproteobacteria bacterium | reverse complement strand
AAGTGCATAACCGCGCAGGTTAAACGATGGGCAGCCATGATACCGGAATATATTGATCGGCCGAAGCTAAACGGCCAGTTTCACGTGGAACACGGGCGCTATATCCCAGCGGCCGAAACATAGAACGTTTCACGTGAAACGTAGCTTGACTCACTTACCAATGCAAAACTGTGAAAAAATCTTCCCCAAGAGATCGTCGGCTGAGACATGCCCGGTGATGCTGCCGAGCGCCTCTTGCGCAAGCTTCAGCTCCTCCGCCAATAGTTCGACGTGTATAAACTTGGCAGCTGCCTCGTCAAGATGAGCTTTAGCGATATAAAGCGCCTGCAGATGTCGCTCGCGCGCCATGAAGACCCCCTCCCCACCCGCGCGCCAGCCGATGGCCTCAAGTATCGCCGTTTGGAGTAGTTCGATCCCTAGTCCTGATTTTACGGACACCGCAACCTCATTGCGACCGTACTGCGTTGACCTGTACGGCCCTACACCAACTAAGTCGACTTTATTCAGCACGTGCAGACAGGGGGCGGTCTGGGAGGAGGCAGTGAGTGCCGCATCCACTAAGCGGGTCTCAGGCCGGGACAGATCGCTCACCCACACAACCAAGTCGGCCGTCGCGATCGACTCCCATGTTTTCCCGATGCCTATTTTTTCGACCGCATCGTGCGGTTCGCGCAAACCGGCGGTGTCAACGAGGTGCAACGGCACGCCCTCGACACTTATCGTTTCGCGAATCGCGTCGCGAGTCGTACCCGGGACATCTGTCACGATTGCGCGCTCGGCGCCCGCAAGCGCATTCAGCAAACTCGATTTACCGACGTTGGGGAGGCCGGCCAGCACCACGTGTATACCCTCACGCAATAACTGACCTCGCTGTGACAGCCCGATGATGTCGGCCAGTCGCCGCCGAACCGATTCGAGCTTTTCGTGCACGTTACCGCGAGCGAGTAGATCGATATCTTCCTCCGGGAAATCCAGAGTTGCCTCGATAAATACGCGCAATTCGGTAAGCGCTTGCACCATATCGCCGATTCGCCGCGAGAACTCGCCGTGCAGGGAACGCACCGCCGAGCGCGCTGCTTCCGCAGTCGACGCGTCAATGAGATCGGCCACACTTTCTGCCTGTGCCAAGTCAAGCTTGTCGTTGAGAAAAGCCCGCTTCGTGAATTCGCCCGGCTCAGCAACCCGCGCGCCGAGATCAAGGCAACGCTGCAACAGTAAAGCCAGGACGACCGGGCCGCCGTGCCCGTGCAGCTCGATAACGTCTTCGCCCGTATAAGAATGTGGCGCGGGGAAATAGAGCGCCAAGCCCTGATCAATGACAGCGCCGTCAGCGTCGAGAAAGTCGGCGCGCGTGGCTTGGCGCGGAATCGTCTCTCTAGCAATCAAGCTCGCCAACATGGCTTTCAGGTGCGGGCCTGACACCCGCACGACGCCAATGCCGCCACGACCCGGCGGCGTGGCAATCGCAGCTACGGCCTCATTTGCCATGCGCCGGGGTGGCGTGCTCCATGGCATGCGTGATTTGCCATTGTTGTGCGATCGATAGGATATTGTTCACAAGCCAGTACAACACTAGCCCCGCGGGGAAGAAAAAGAACATCACGCTGAAAGCGATCGGCATGATTTTCATTATCTTAGCTTGCACCGGATCCGGGGGTACGGGATTGAGATAAGTCTGAAAAATCATGGTCGCCCCCATCAAGATCGGCAACACGAAATAAGGATCGGCGACTGATAAATCGTCTATCCACAATATAAACGGCGCATGCCGTAACTCCACACTAGCCAGCAAAACCCAATAAAGGGCAATAAAAACAGGTATTTGTACTACAACGGGCAAACATCCGCCAAGCGGATTGATTTTCTCTGTTTTATACAGTTCCATCATCGCCTGATTCATGCGCTGACGGTCGCTGCCATACTGATCCTTGAGCTTTTGCAGCCGCGGCGCGAGCACCCGCATCCGTGCCATCGAACGATAGCTCGCGGCCGACAGTGGATAAAATACGGCTTTCAAGGTGACTGTCAAAATAATGATCGCAAGGCCCCAATTGCTGACCCATTGATGCAACCACTGCAAATACCAAAACAACGGTTTGGCGATGATCGTCAGCCAGCCGTAGTCGATCGTAAGGTCGAGCCCCGGCGCAAGATTGGCGAGGTTCTCCCCTTCTTGCGGTCCCGCATAAAGCGGCACGGTAATTTTGGCGCTGGCGCCCGCATCGACGTTGCCGACGGGCAAGATAACGCCAGCCGAGTAAAGGCCGTTGTCGAGGTGCCGGGTGTAAAACTCGCGCGGAACGTTATTCGGCGGCAGCCAGGCACTTAAAAAATAATGCTGGAGCATCGCGATCCAGCCGTCGTTGCTTTTCTTCGGGTAGCTGACCTTTCCTTTGTCGACGTCGGTGAACGCGACCTTCTGGAATTTTTCCTTGTCGGTATACACCGCGATGCCCGTATACGTAGGTAGCATCGCCGAATCGCCCACTGGCGGCTTACCGTCGCGCACGAGCTGAAAATAACTGTCGGCGTGGATGGGCGCCGCGCTCTTGTTGTCGATTTCGTAACTGACGTCAATCACATAACTATTGCGATGAAAGCCGTAGATCTTGGTCACGTTAACGCCGCTCGCCGTCACTGCTGACAGGCGCACTGCAATAGTGTTCGTGCCGTCGGGGAGTTTCACCTCACGTTCGCTCGCCGTATAGACGGTACGATGGTTCGGCAGGTCGTTGCCAATCAAACCAGACTGAGCGATATAAGTGCGCTCCGGTTGAAATTCCAACAAGGCGAAATTCTTTTTCTTGTCGAGCGTATCGCGCTGCCCGAGCAATTCCAGATGGCGCAAATCCCCGCCTGCCGTATCGATTACGGCGATGAACGTGTCCGTTTGCACCCGGACCTGCTGGCCTTTTTGTAACTCACCGCTGACAACAGGCGCGGTTGCGGAAGGCGATGTCGCTAATGGTTGGCTCGCCGATGGAACCGGTGACGCCGATGGCGTACCCGCCGGCACTGCTGCAGCCGGAACCGTCGCCGGCGGACGCGAGTCCTTCTGCCACGCGTCGAGCAGAAAAAACGTCGAGAACGTAAACAGCATGAAAAGGATTAGTCGCTGGGTATCCATGAGTTAACCAAGGGGTGAAATCGCGTTAGCAATTTTGCGCAGCCGCGGCGCCGGTCGAACACAACTGCCAAGCGTGCCGCATCAGGGCAAGGATTTCGGTTCGCGCCTGCGCCGATGAAGCCGCTAACACCGCACTACGGGCGCGCACGACGAGATCAACACCGGTGAATTCAGCGCGATTAATGCGAAACGTTTCACGCGCGAGGCGTTTGCAGAGATTGCGCGCGACTGCGTGCGGCACGTAACGTTTATTGACTGTAATGCCGAGCCGCGACTCCGTAAGGAAACTGGGTTTGGCATAGACATGAAAAAACTTGCCCGCCACCGAACACTTGTAGGCGAACACCGGGGCAAATGCATTCTGCCCCACCAGCCGCCTAACTTTGGAAAAGGAATTGTGGCTGACTGCGCGCCTCAAACGCCGAGGCGCGCGCGCCCTTTCGCGCGACGCGTACGCAATACGGCGCGGCCGCCGCGCGTTTTCATGCGCACCCGGAATCCGTGAGTGCGCTTGCGGCGGGTGGTCGACGGTTGATAGGTCCGTTTCATGATCTTGCCTGAGCTCGTGTGAAAAGCCCGCCATTACAACCGTTAGCGACCGCTTCTGTCAATCCGATTCTGCACCGCAGAGGTGTGGCCGCTTGTTGCCGGTTGTGGATAACTCCAGTCAAAAACGCTAAACTCGTCCATTGCCCGCCGCCCCGTTTCCGTCCGACTATAACAACCTTGTCTGCCTCACAATGAATAGCTTCTGGCGCTCTTGTCTCGCCCATTTTGAACAACAGCTGCCGCCTCAGCAATTCAAGACTTGGATTAAACCGCTCAAGTTTCAAGCTGCCGAAAATCTGCTCACGCTGACCGCACCCAACCGCTTCGTGCTGCAATGGATCCGCGATCGGTTTCTGGCCGAAATCGAGCGTCTGGCCACCGAGCGCTTCGGCAATGAGGTCGCGGTGATCCTGGTCCTGGCCGAAAAAGATGCCGCGGCAGCGCCCAAAGCGCTGGTGCCAGTAGCCGGCGCCACCAAGCCCAGCACGCGCGATATTTCGCGCCTGAATCCAGATTTCAATTTCGGGACGTTTGTTACCGGTAAAGCCAATGAACTGGCGCGCGCGGCGGCCATCCAGGTCGCTGAACGCACCGGCGAAGCCTATAACCCATTGTTCGTCTATGGCGGCGTTGGCCTGGGTAAGACTCACCTGATCCACGCAATCGGCAATTTGTTGTTGCAGCGTAATCCGCAGAGCCGCATTCGGTATATCCATGCCGAACAATATGTGTCCGACGTGGTGCGCGCGTATCAACACAAGTCCTTCGATGATTTCAAGCGCTATTACCACTCGCTCGACCTGCTGTTGATCGACGACATTCAGTTTTTCAGCGGCAAAAGCCGGACACAGGAAGAATTTTTCTACGCGTTCAACGCGCTCATTGAATCGCGCAAACAGGTGGTGATCACCTGCGACACTTACCCGCGCGAAATTCCCGGCATGGAAAATCGCCTGATATCCCGCTTCGCCTGGGGACTGACCGTCGCGGTAGAACCGCCGGAACTCGAGATGCGGGTCGCCATTCTGCTCAAAAAGGCCGAAGCCGAAAACGTGGCGCTCGACGAAACAGTTGCGTTCTTTATTGCCACGCATAGCCAGTCGAACATTCGTGAACTCGAAGGCGCGCTCAAACGCATTCTTGCCTATTCCCGGTTTTCCGGCCAGCAGATCTCAGTCGATCTGTGCCGCGATGCGCTGAAAGACCTGCTAGCCCTGCAAAGTCGTCAGATCTCAATCGACAACATTCAAAAAACCGTGGCCGACTATTATAAAATCAAAGTATCGGAGATGTATTCGAAGAAGCGCAGCCGCAACATCGCGCGCCCGCGTCAGGTCGCAATGGCATTAGCCAAGGAACTCACTCACTTGAGCCTGCCTGATATCGGCGAGGCTTTTGGTGGCCGCGATCACACAACGGTTCTGCACGCGTGCCGCAAAATCGCCGCGTTAAAAACTACCAGCCACGAAATCACCCGCGATTTCGATTCGCTGCTCAAGGTTCTCCGTGGCTAACAACCTGATGTCAACTTGTGCATAAGAAGGTGATCGGCAACTTTGCGGATTTCATTAACAAACTATCCACACGCTAACACGTGCTTTATCGATTTAGGAAATGCCTGAAGAGTCGCCGCCACCTTATGAATTGATACTTATCCACAAAAAATGCGACTCCTATTACTACTACTAGGATATATAAACTATGAAACTAGTACAGACCAAGCGGGACAACTTGTTAAAGCCGCTGCAGGCCGTGACTGGCATCGTAGAAAAACGTCACACGCTGCCGATTCTCTCGAATGTTTTGATTGAACAAATCGACGACCGGTTGCATCTGTTGGCGACGGACCTGGAAATCCAGGTTTCGACGAACTTCGCCAACGTGCAGAAAGGCGCCGATAAATATGCGGTCACTACGTCCGCGCGTAAGTTGCAGGACATATTGCGCGCGCTTCCCGAGCAGGCGGAGATCGGTCTTGAAGCGCAAAACAACCGTCTGCTCGTGAAGTCCGGTAAAAGCCGATTTACGCTGCAGACGCTGCCGGCCGAAGATTTCCCCAAACTGCCGAAGGCCTCGGCGGCGGCAACCAAAATAAAGTTGTCGCAAAAGGCGCTCAAGTCGCTGTTGCTGCTGGTGCAGTATGCGATGGCGCAGCAGGACATCCGGTATTACCTGAACGGTATGCTGCTCGTTCTGAATGGCGACATGCTGAAGGTGGTCGCTACCGACGGGCACCGGCTCGCTTATGCGAGCATGAAGCTTTCGCAGACGGTTGAACCGCTGGAAGTCATCTTGCCGCGCAAGGCCGTGCAGGAACTGGTCAAGTTGCTCGGCGATAGCGATGATGATGTCAGCATCGAACTCGCAGCCACCCAGGTGAAATTCAGCATTCAGGATGTTGAACTCGTGAGCAAGGTCGTCGACGGCAAGTTTCCGGATTTTACGCGTGTGATTCCCACTGGTTATCAGAAGCATTTTTTGATCGAACGGAGTATTCTTCAGCAGGCTTTGCAGCGGGTTGCAATCTTGTCCAACGAGAAATTTCGCGGCGTGCGCTGGACGCTGACCGACGGCCAATTGCGCATATCGTGCACCAACACAGAACAAGAGGAAGCGTTCGAGGAAATCGAAATTGCCTATTCGGGAGAAGCGCTGGACATCGGATTCAATGTCACATACCTGCTTGATGTCCTCGCTAATTTATCGAGTGAAAAAGTGACTTGTTCGTTCGGCGACGCGAACAGCAGCGTGCTCATAACCATCAGTGAAGATGTTGACTTTCGCTACGTCGTCATGCCGATGCGGATTTGATTTTTTGCGAATTCTTCCCTCGATTTTGATCCGCAGATAATTCGAAATTTTTGAGTATTTATTGAGCGACCCTAATGACTGATACGACCCAGCCCCCCACCGGGGCCGATTACGATGCCGACAGCATCAAAATACTCAAAGGCCTCGAGGCCGTTCGCAAGCGCCCCGGCATGTATATCGGCGACACGAGCGATGGTACGGGCTTGCACCACATGGTGTTCGAAGTTGTCGACAATGCGATTGACGAGGCGCTCGCGGGTCATTGCGACACAATCACGATCACGATCCATTCCGACAACTCGATCGGCGTTCAGGATAACGGCCGCGGCATTCCAACGGAAATAAAAAACGATGACGAGCAACGGCGCAGCGCGGCTGAAATAGTGATGACCGAACTGCACGCCGGCGGAAAGTTCGATAACAATTCGTACAAAATCTCCGGCGGCCTGCATGGCGTCGGGGTGTCGGTCGTCAACGCACTTTCCGAGTGGCTGCGGCTGACGATCCGACGCGACGGCAAGAGTTTCCAGATGGAGTTTCGCGATGGCGTGCCAGTGGCGCCGCTCAAGGAAACCGGCAAGACCGAAAAACGCGGCACCGAAGTACATTTCCTCGCGAGCAAAGCAACTTTCAATCTGATCGAGTTTCATCACGATATTCTGGCCAAGCGCCTGCGCGAACTTTCGTTCCTGAATAACGGCGTGGAAATCGCACTGATCGATCAACGCTCAGGCAAGCAGGAAATTTTTTCCTTCACAGGCGGCGTCAAAGGTTTCGTCGAGTACATGAACCGCAGCAAATCGCCGCTGCATCAGAAAATATTCTATGCGGTCGGCTCGAAAGAAGGCATAACCGTTGAAGTCGCGATGCAGTGGAATGATTCATATGCTGAATCGGTGCAGTGCTTTACCAACAACATACCGCAACGCGATGGCGGCACCCACCTGACCGCTTTGCGCGCGGCAATGACGCGTACGCTCAATAGTTTCATCGAGCAAAACGAATTGGCCAAACGGGCGAAAGTCGAAACCTCGGGAGACGACATGCGCGAAGGCCTGACCTGTGTACTGTCGGTCAAGGTGCCGGAGCCCAAGTTTTCATCGCAGACCAAGGACAAACTCGTCTCGAGCGAAGTGCAGCCAGTGGTTCAGGAAATCATCGCGGCGAAGCTCAACGAGTTTCTGCTTGAGAATCCGAACGACGCGAAAACGATTACGAGCAAGATCATCGAAGCGGCGCGCGCGCGCGAAGCCGCACGCAAGGCCCGCGAGATGACGCGCCGCAAAGGTGTTCTCGATTCGCTAGGCTTGCCGGGCAAGCTGGCGGACTGCCAGGAAAAAGATCCCGCGCAATGCGAGCTGTATATCGTCGAGGGCGATTCGGCAGGCGGCTCCGCGAAACAGGGCCGCGATCGCAAATTCCAGGCCATACTGCCGCTCAAGGGCAAAATTCTGAATGTCGAAAAAGCGCGATTCGACAAACTGTTGTCGTCACAGGAGATAACGACGCTCATCAATGTGTTGGGCTGCGGGATCGGCAAGGATGAGTACAACGCCGACAAGCTGCGTTATCACCGCATCATCATTATGACGGATGCCGACGTCGATGGATCGCACATCCGGACGCTGCTGTTGACGTTCTTTTACCGACAAATGCCCGAACTCTTCGAGCGCGGGCATATCTACATTGCGCAGCCGCCGCTCTACAAGGTCAAGCACGGCAAAAGCGAGCGCTATATCAAGGACGAGCACGAACTGAAAGAACACCTGCTCAAGCTTGCGTTAGACGACGCGGAGCTTTTCCCCGGAACCGATGCGCCCGCGTTGACCAAAGAAACGCTTGCCCAGGTGGCGAAACAGTATTTCCTGGCTGAAGCGGTAATCGACCGCTTGAGCCGGCTTATCGATCCGGCGGTTCTACAAGCGTTATTGATAAACCCGGAGATCAATATCTCAGATGAAGAAAACGCAGCGCAGAGCGCCCGTCGCCTTACAGCCGTACTCGCTGCGCAAGGCGTCGCAATTGAGTCTCAATACGACGAAAAGACCGAGCGGTACCGGCTCATGATAAAACGCACGCAACATGGCAATCTGCATCAAACGGCGCTTGACGAAGATTTCGTCCAGAGCGGCGACTATGAGCAGATCAAAACGACAGCGCATGTTTTGCAAGGCCTGCTCGGTCCAGGTGCTTATGTAAAGCGCGGCGAGCATAAGCATGTGGTGACCGACGTCAAGGACGGGCTCAAGTGGCTCCTGGACGAGGTCAAGAAAAGCATGGGTATTCAGCGCTACAAAGGTCTGGGCGAGATGAACCCGTCGCAATTGTGGGAAACCACCATGGATCCGAGCGTGCGCCGGCTGCTCCGCGCGCAAATCGAAGACGCGATCTCCGCGGATGAAACCTTTACCACGCTGATGGGTGACTTAGTGGAACCGCGCCGCGCTTTCATCGAATCCAATGCGCTTGGCGTGCGCAATCTCGACGTTTAGCCAAGAAGTCATCAGCCGGCGGCGGCCTTCTTCGCCTTGAGCGGTGCCTTCGGTTTGGCCGCCTTGGGTTCGCGCGGCGCAAATTCGAATGTCACTTTGCCGCCTTCGCCGCGCGTCAGGTAAGCGGAGAACGGGCGGCCTTTCTTGGAAATAAACCGGTGCAAGAGATCCGTCTTCCCGCTCGTTAGCAGCTTTTGCATTTGCTCGGTTTCGATGGGGCGCTGCAAAATGATCTTGCCTGAGCGAAAATCACAAGTGCGCTCGGCGCCAGTCGCTTTTTCGCAGATGTAGGCCACTCCATGGCTAAACACACCGCCGCCGCATTTGGGGCATGCGCCGAGCGTCTCCTGGCCCGAAAAATCAACCGGCACGGCATCGGCGTCATTGCCGTTCTGGCCGAAGTCGAATTCGGTCTTGAATTCTGCGCTTAGCTTGATGAGCGCGATAAACGGTTTGCCCATGCGACTGCGGAAGCCCTGTAGCGGTCCGACGCTGCCTTTCGTGATAAGTTCTTCGACTTCGGCCGGTTCCAACTGGCGGCCGGCGAGTATCTTCCATAACGCAAAATCGCATTGCTGGCACTGGAATTTCTTGTAATTTTCCTTGATCACGCCGCCGCACTTCGGGCACGGGGTTGTGAGAGTCGAGAAATCCCCGGGCACGGTGTCGCTTTCGTGTTCTTTGGTGTGCTGAACCATTCGCCGAACCATGTCGGCGATTTCGCGCATGAATTGATCGCGCGATAGTTTGCCTTGTTCAATCTGAGCAAGCTTGAATTCCCATTCGCCAGTAAGTTCAGGCGAGCTCAACTCGGCGATTTCGAGGCCACGCAACAGGGTGATCAACGAGAACGCCTTGGCGGTCGGCTGCAACTCGCGCCCGCTGCGATGTACGTACCGCTCGTAAATCAACCCTTCGATGATGGTCGCGCGGGTGGCCGGCGTGCCGAGCCCCTTCGCGCGCATCGCATCGCGCAATTCTTCATCCTCAACTAGTTTGCCCGCGCCTTCCATCGCCGACAACAACGTGGCTTCTGAATAACGCGCCGGTGGTTTCGTTTGCAGGTCCGCAACCCTGATGTCGGCGACTTTGGGTGATTCGTTGGCGACGACCGGCACCAGTGCGGGCGTGTCGTCGGTCTCCACTTCTTTGCCGTAAATTTGCAGCCAGCCCGCATTCACCATGATCTTGCCCTCGCTTTTGAACGGCTCGTTCTCGACGCGGGTGATGCGGGTGGTGATCTGGAATTCGGCCGGCGGGAAAAATACCGCGAGAAACCGCTTGGTGACCAGATCGTAGATCTTGGCTTCGGCTTCGGTCAGATGCTTGGGCGCAATCGAAGTCGGAATAATCGCGAAGTGGTCTGAAATTTTCGCGTTATTGAATATGCGCTTGTTCGGACGCACCCATTTATTGGCGAGGATCTGTTTCACAAACGGCTGATAGGGTTTGTCGAGCTCCTGCATCGCCGCGATAACCGTCGACAGATAGTCTTCCGGCAGCGCGCGCGAATCGGTACGCGGATACGTCAGCACTTTGTGTTTTTCATACAAGGCCTGTGCGATCGACAGCGTTGTTTTAGCGGAGAACCCGAAGCGCGCGTTGCCGTCGCGTTGCAGGCTGGTCAGGTCGTACAATAACGGCGATTGCTGGGTCGTCGGTTTGCTTTCTTCCTCGACGATGCCATTCTTGCCTTCGCATTTCGCGCGGATCTCGTCGGCGCGCGCGCGTTCCCACAGGCGCTCTGCCCGGATGTCGCCGTCTTCCGACTTTTTATCGCGGCTGAATTTTTCGTCGAACCAGCGGCCTTCATAGTGACCCGCTTTGCAGGCGAACGTCGCGTGCGCTTCAAAGTAGTCGCGCGACACGAATTTCTTGATTTTCTCTTCGCGCTCGACCAGGATCGCGAGCGTCGGGGTTTGTACGCGGCCAACGGTCGTCAGATGAAATCCGCCCGACTTGGAATTAAAAGCCGTCATTGCGCGCGTCGCATTGATGCCGACCAGCCAGTCGGCTTCCGAGCGGCAAATCGCGGCGTCGGCGAGCGGGAGCATTTCCTTGTCGCTGCGCAAACGCTCGAAGCCGTCGCGGATTGACGCCGGCGTCATCGATTGCAGCCATAGCCGCTCAACCGGTTTGGTCGTCTTGGCGTAGCTTGCGATGTAACGAAAAATGAGCTCGCCCTCGCGGCCCGCGTCGCAGGCGTTGAGCAGCGCGGAAACATTTTTCAGTTTGATAAGCTTGGTAAGTAACTTCAAGCGGTCCTGCGATCTTTCGATCGGCAGCAAATCGAAGTGGGGCGGAATCACCGGAAGATTGGCCAATGACCATTTGCCCCGCTTGACCTCCGCGCCATCGGGCGGAACGATGGTCAGCAAGTGGCCGACCGCCGACGACAACACGTATTCGTCGCTTTCGAAATAATCGCCGTGCTTCGTGAAGCCACCCAACACGCGCGCGATATCGTTCGCGACCGACGGCTTCTCGGCAATGATCAGTTTCTTGCCCGCCGGCACGGATTTTTTTGCGACGGCGGATTTCTTGACTGCAGTGGATTTTTTAGTGGCCATCAGTAGTTTGTGAGTTAAGTCGCGCCGCAACGCCGGGCCCGAGCGAGCGCAAGATAATAAGAACAAAAAGCAGACTAGGCAAGCGCATACCACCACAAGCGAATGAAATAACGCGTCGCTTTGTCCTTAACTGCGCTTAGCGAATGCGCTGATAGCGTGCGCCAGGCAGACTTTCGACGAGACCCTTCAGTTCCAGCTTGAGCAGCAGTCCCATTGTCACATCAGCGCCGAGTTCAGCGCGTGCGCATAACGCGTCGAGATTGCACGGCGCATACCCCAGGTGGTTGAGTAATAACGCTTCGGCCTCTTCCATAACGGGCAACTCGTGCGCAGCGCCCGCCCGCGCCGGCAGTTTTAGTTCGTCGAGAATGTCATTGGCATTGTCGACCAGTTTAGCGCCCTGTTTAATCAGCATATGGCAGCCTTTGGCGAGCGGTGAATGGATCGACCCGGGCAGCGCAAACACTTCGCGGCCCTGCTCGTTCGCCAGCCGCGCCGTAATCAGTGAACCACTTTGTAACGCCGCCTCGACAACTAGGCAGCCCAGACTCATTCCGCTAATCAGGCGATTGCGGCGTGGAAAATTGGCGGCAAGCGGTGGCGTGCCGAGCGGAAACTCAGAGATAAGCGTGCCCGTGGCCGCGAGTTCATGCGCGAGCGCCTTGTTGCGCGCCGGGTACACGACATCAAGCCCCGTGCCCACCAACGCAATGCTGCTGCCGGTGCCCGCCAGCCCACCGCGATGAGCGGCCGCGTCGATGCCGAGCGCAAGACCGCTGACGATCGTGATGCCTGCGGCACTCAAAGCGCGCGCAAATTCGGCAGCGTTTTCTGCGCCCTGCGCAGAAGAATTGCGGCTGCCGACGATTGCGAGCGCAGGTGCATTGAGCAAATCCAGCCGGCCTTTGACATACAACAGCGGCGGCGGGTCTGCGGTCTGCAGCAGGAGCCGTGGATAGTCGGCATCGGCAAGTGTCACGATGTGATTGTCCGGCTCGGCTAACCATGCGAGCGCCACTTGCGCGCCTTTATTATCCCCGCCGTCGACGATCGATGACGCAACATCGGCGGGCACAAAATTCCGCAACGCTGCATGAGTCGCGCCGAACACCGCCTCCGGCGAGCCGAACTCCGTCAATAAATTGCGCAGCGTGATCGGGCCGACGCCCGAGATCAACACCAGTCGCAGCCAATGGCCCGCTTCGGTTAGATCGGTCTTCGGCACGCGGGAAAGCCGTGCAGCAAAGCCGCACAGCCGGTCGGTAAGTGAGAGTCGACTCGCAACAACGGTTGCGATTTAAGGATTGGTCACGATATCCAGTACGTTGACTGGGCGCGATGCGTTCATGACAAGCGCATAAGACGCGCGATCAAAGACCCGGAATACCAGCAGCAAGCCATAGCGCTCGTCAGGCAGCGCGACAATCGGGACATTCGTTTTATCGTTTTTGAATTGGGCGCCCATCGGGCCTATACGGCCGTAAAGCGGAGAGTTGCGGTCGCCAAGCGGTTCGTTTTGGTAACTGGAGCGGGGGTTGCTGGCGCTGTAAATCAGGCCGGTTCGTCCCCACAGCGGACTTTCGCGCAACGTAAACGTCGGCGCGTTGAGGTTGCGGTAAATAGCCAGCACATTGCCGATCTCTACCCCGTCGCGCGCACCCTGATTGATCGTAATTATTGCGTTGGGGCCGGTTTCATAAAGCTGGTTATAGAGCGCAATGATGCGCCCATCGACTTTCTTGGCAGGCGGATGCGGCGCATAACCGTCCATCGGGATTTCGCGCGGCGAAGGTTGCAAGTAATCGCCGGCATAAATTTCCTGCGTTGCACTGACTATATTGAGGGTGCTTACATCACCAAGCCGCGCGACCTTGGCTTCACCGAGGAAGACTGCGACATACCCGAGCGTTTCATTGCTGATCGGGTCGATCAATGGCGACCCGGGACGAAACACCTGCCAATAGAGGCCGTTATCTTTAGTGATGCCCTTGGCGTACGCAGTATCGCCCGCGCCTACTGCGACGCGGCTTTCCTGCGTGCGCACAATGCGCGGCGCATCGGCAAGCTGATTATGGGCGATGACGAGCGGTTTGCTCAAAAACGGCTCAATGTCAGCCGTCGGGATGGTTGGAATCGGCTCGGGAGGAAGGTCGGCTGCGCGGGTGGACGGTATGACTTTAACCGTCTCGGCGCGAACCAGTTTCAGCCGCAATTCGTCAGCCGAACGATCGAGCACCAGAACGTCACCTGGGAAAATCCGGTTAGGATTGCGAATCTGTTCCTGATTGGCTTTCCACAAATCATTCCATTTCCACGGGTCTTTGAGGAAACGCTTGGAAATCCCCCACAAAGTGTCACCTTTGACTACGATGTAGCGGTCGGGCGCGTCGGCGGCGAGATCGCCAGTGGTGGCGGCGGGCGCTACCGCCGTATAACTACATAATATAATCAGCGATATAATCAGCTTATTCATCGCACCCCCGGCTTATTTTTAACGCGCTCGATTTGGGTGGGTCCAGACCGGCTGCGAACGTTAGATATTAGATTAAATTGTGCCCCTAATTTGTTAAATTAGCAAGATTTATGGCTTTGTTGCCTATCCTTCAATACCCCGACCCGAGGCTTTATACAGTGGCCACGCAGGTCCGAGTGGTCGACGACGACATCCGACGTTTAATCAATGACATGAGTGACACGATGTATGCGGCGCCGGGGGTAGGCCTTGCGGCTACTCAAGTCGACGACCACCGGCGCGTCATCATCATCGATATTTCTGAAACGCGCGACCAGCTCCAGGTTTTCGTCAACCCCGTGGTCGTGGCTGCGAGCGGCACCGCGACGTGCGAGGAAGGCTGTCTGTCCGTGCCGGGAATCTTCGACAAAGTGGCGCGCGCCGAGCGCATTTCGGTCCGCGCGCTAAACGCACAGGGCGAAAGTTTCACGCTTGGGGCCGATGGCTTGCTGGCGGTGTGCATTCAACATGAAATGGACCACCTGGAGGGTAAGGTTTTCGTCGATTACCTGTCGCGCCTTAAGCAACAACGCATTCTCGCCAAGCTCAAGAAACAAAAGCGCCAGATCATGTAGTACCGCCGTCGTCGCTGGCAGGTTCGGCTTAGTCACACGCGCCAGTTGCGGCGATCTCAAGGTAGAAACTACATGAAACTTCTGTTCGCCGGCACGCCGGAATTTGCGGCCATTGCGCTCGACGCGCTGGTCGCTGCCGGATTTGAGATTGCACTCGTACTGACACAGCCTGATCGCCCCGCCGGGCGCGGGCTTCGGCTTCAGCCCAGTGCGGTCAAGCAGCGTGCAATCGCGCATGGATTGCCGCTCGTCCAACCGGCTAATCTGAGGGAACCGGCGACGCACGCAATGCTGCAAACCGTGGCGGTCGATGTCATGGTCGTCGCTGCGTACGGACTGATTCTTCCCGCCGCGGTGCTGGACATACCGCCGCGTGGTTGTCTAAACATTCACGCGTCGTTGCTGCCGCGCTGGCGTGGCGCCGCGCCGATTCAGCGCGCGTTACTGGCGGGCGACGACGCGACCGGAATTACGATCATGCAGATGGACGAGGGACTCGATACCGGCGCTATTTTGTTGCAAAAGTGCGTTGTAATCGGCGATGCCGACACCGCACAGACGTTGCACGACAAGCTCGCGCTGCTCGGCGCGCATTGCATCGTGCACGCACTGCGCGAGCGGCGAACGCCGCAACCGCAAGATTCAGCGCACGCAACTTATGCCGCCAAAATCACCAAGGCAGAGGCCTTGATCGACTGGTCGCGCAGCGCAGACGAGATTTGTCGTCAGGTACGCGCATTCAATCCGACGCCCGGCGCGACGACTGCGTTCAAAGGCGTGCTGCACAAAGTATGGAGCGCACAGCCAGTAGAATGTGGCACGGCGCCGGCGGGCACGGTTCTTAAAGTCGACGCTGACGGCATCGTGGTCGCGGCCGGTAAAGATGCGGTCAAAATCCTCGAGGTCCAAAAGGCCGGTGCCAAGCGGCTCACCGCCGCCAACTTTCTCGCTGGCGCGACGCTCGCACCCGGTTCGCGCTTCGGCACTTGAAATAGCGACTATCATGCATATGTTATTGACGCGGAGAACAATTCATCGCCGCGAAAGGAAAATCAATGATGAGTAACTGGTTCAGAACAACTTTGCTGATGGCAGCCGTAGTGGCGCTGTTTGGCACCGTCGGTGCTACTTTAGGCGGCGCCGAAGGCATGCTCGTTGCACTGCTATTGGGTGGCGCGATGAATTTCTTCGCGTATTGGTTCTCCGACAAAATGGTGCTCGGCATGTATGGCGCGCGCGAAGTCGATGCGGCGAGCGCGCCGGAATATTACGGTGTCGTGCGTGAACTCGCCGGCCGTGCGGGATTGCCGATGCCGAAAGTTTATTTAATAGACGAAGCGCAGCCGAACGCGTTCGCTACCGGACGCAACCCGCAGCACGCCGCAGTGGCGGCCACGACTGGCATTCTGCAGCTGCTAAACGCGCGCGAATTGCGCGGCGTGATGGCGCATGAACTCGCCCATGTCAAACACCGCGACATTTTGACCTCCACCATTGCGGCGACGATGGCCGGTGCAATTTCGTCAATCGCACACTTCGGATTTCTGTTCGGCGGCCGCGGCGGCGACCGGCCCAATCCGGTGGTCGCGATGATCGTGATGATCCTGGCGCCGATTGCCGCGATGCTGATCCAGCTCGCCATTTCACGCGCGCGCGAGTTCGGCGCTGACAGCGGCGGCGCCGAGATTTCGGGTGACCCGCAAGCGCTCGCGGCGGCGCTGCAAAAAATGGAGCGATATGCGAAGGGCGTGCCGATGGCGGCCGCCGAGCAACACCCGGAAACCGCCCACGTGATGATCATCAATCCGTTAACCGCCGGCGGTATCGCCGGATTGTTCAGCACCCACCCGGCAACCGCCGAGCGTATCGCCCGCCTGCTCGCGATGGCGCGCTGACAGTAACGCGCGCGGCAAGCGGTGCTAGAAATTCAGCGGCTTGCCTGCGCTACGGTCGCCACGGTTGCCGGCGGCCGCAATCTGAATTTGGCGCTCGCCGAATTGTGGCCGCGCCACCCGCAGCTAAGTTCGCAGCAACGCTCCACCATCACCGATTTATGCTATGGCACCTTGCGCTTCGGCGGCCAGCTCGACGCCATCCTTGCCCAGCTTCTGACCAAAACTCTGCAGGATGACGCGTTGCGCTGGCTGCTGTTAGTCGCGCTCTATCAGTTGCAATACACGCGCGCGGCGCCGTATGCGATCGTCGATCACGCCGTTCAATGTGCAGCGGCGCTCGGCAAGCCGCAAGCGGCCGGCCTGATCAATGCAGTGCTGCGCAATTTTTTGCGCAAGCGCGAGGCGCTGCTGGCCAAAGCAGCGGGGACGGACAGCGGCCGCTATGCTTATCCTCAATGGTGGATCGACAAATTGCGCAAGCAATATCCAAGCAATTTCGCGGCTATTCTTGTTGCGGGCAATCTGCATCCGCCGCTGACCCTACGCGTGAATCGTCGCCGCACGACGCGCGATGGCTACCTCGAACTGCTCACAAAAAACGATATTGCTGCCAATGCTATCGGCGAAGATGGCGTCACGCTCGGGCGCGCAATGCCGGTCGAGCGGCTGCCGGGCTTTGCCGAGGGCCTGGTGTCCGTGCAGGATGCTGCTGCGCAATGCGCCGCTCCGCTCCTTGACGCACGGGCGGGCATGCGCGTATTGGATGCGTGTGCCGCGCCCGGCGGTAAAACCACGCATCTGCTGGAAATCGCTGATCTCGAGTTGACCGCAGTCGACCATGACGCCACCCGGCTCGCGCGGGTCCAGCAAAATCTGTCGCGGCTCAGTCTAAATGCCGCGCTGTTGAGCGCCGATGTTATCAATATTGACGCGTGGTGGGATCGCACGCCGTTCGAGCGCATCCTCGCCGACTTGCCGTGCACTGCGTCGGGCGTGGTGCGCCGTCATCCTGACATCAAGTGGCTGAGGCGCATGAGCGACATCCCGCAATTCGTGAAACAACAGCAACTTATGCTCGATAGTCTGTGGCGATTGCTGGCCAGTGGTGGTAAATTGTTATATACAACGTGCTCGATTTTCCAGGAAGAGAACTCACTGCAGGTAGCCGATTTTCTGGTGCGGCACGCCGACGCCAAACAGCTGCCATTAAGCGGGGTGCATGCCTTGGACAGAACACCGGACGGCCAGTTGCTGCCTGATAGCGAGCATGACGGTTTTTTTTACGCGCTGCTCCAAAAAACTTAGCCGGCTGTTCACGCTGCTTGCCTGCACACTCGCGCTGGTGGTGGGTGCCGCTGCGCAAGCTGAGGGCATCGACGTGCGCAACGCCGCGCTCGTGGCCGGGGAGGAAGGTTATTTTCTCGAGGCTGACTTCGAAATTGCGCTCAATACCACGCTCGAAGAGGCGCTCAACAAGGGCGTGCCATTGTATTTCCTGCTCGAGTTTGAGGTCATACGGCCGCGTTGGTATTGGTTGAATGAGAAAGTTCTCTACAACCAACAACAGTATCGGCTCGCATACAACGCATTAACCCGCCAGTACCGGCTTGGCCTCGGTGCGTTGTTTCAGAATTTCGGCTCGCTGTCCGAAGCGCTCGATTTCCTCTCGCGAGTGCGCCGCCGCCAGGTGCTGGAGTCCGGCATGCTCGACAAAGGCAACACGTATACCGCCGGCGTGCGCATGCGTTTGGACGTGTCGCAATTGCCTAAACCTTTTCAATTGAATGCGCTCGCCTCGCGCGACTGGAATTTCGGCTCCGAATGGCACCGCTGGAGTGTGACGCCATGACCCCGGGTGTCGCAGGCATCCGCATGGCGTTTGGCAGCGCGGCGGTCAAGTATTTGCTGATCGTGTGCGCGGTCGTCGGTGCGGTCACGCTGTATCTGCTCGCAACAGCCAGCGCCAACACCACGCTGTTTGCACAACACTATCCGACGTTGCTCGCATTGAACGGCGGCCTTGCCGTCTGCCTCGCGGCGCTGCTCGGTTATCAGTTGTATGCGCTGCGCCGGAAGCTCAAGGCCGGCGTGTTCGGCGCCAAGCTTACCCTGCGCCTCGTTCTGTTCTTCGCGCTCGTGGCAGTGCTCCCGGGCGCGCTCGTCTATGGTGTGTCCGTCCAGTTCGTCTCGCGCAGTATTGAGTCGTGGTTTGACGTGCGGGTCGAAAAGGCGCTCGAAGGCGGGCTTAACCTGGGACGCACTACCCTCGACAACCTGCTTCGGGATCTGCGCAAGAAAGCGGACATCATGGCCGCATCGCTGTCGGTGCGGCCGGCGGCCGAACATTTCGCGGGGCTTAATATGTTGCGCGAGCAGGCCGGGGTGCAGGAAGCCACCTTATTCACGCCGCGCGGCAAAATCATTGTGTATGCGGGCAGCGAACGAACCGGCCTGATGCCGGACCTGCCCGGGCAGAATGTGCTGCGGCAACTGCGCCAGCAACAGGTCTATAGCGCAGTCGAAGCGATCCCGGACAAGGGCCTGTATTTGCGCGTGCTGGTGGCGGTGAACACCATCAGTCTCAGCGAGGACATGCGCGTGCTGCAACTTTTGCAGCGCGTGCCCGAGCAACTCGCGCTCGACGCCGAGATCGTGCAAACCGGCCAGCGCGAATACCAGGAGTTGTTGCTCGCGCGGCTCGGCTTGAAGCGTTTGTACGGAATCACTTTAACGCTCACGCTGCTGCTCGCGCTGCTGACCGCGATGTCACTTGCAGTCGTTCTCAGCGAGCGGTTGTCTGCGCCGCTGAGTTTTCTGGTCGAAGGCACACGCGCGGTCGCCCAAGGTGACTTTAGTCAGCGCGATACGGTCGCGAGCAGCGACGAATTCGGTGTGCTCACGCAATCGTTCAACACGATGCGGCAGCAATTGGCGGACGCGCGCGCGACCGCCGAGCGCAATCAGGCACAGTTGACCGACGCGCACACTTACGTGCAAAGCATCCTGGCGAACTTGTCGGCGGGCGTGCTCGCATTCGACGAATCGTTGCGCTTGCGCTCGTTCAATCACAGCGCCTGCGCGATTCTCGACGCCGACTTCTCGCAGATCAGCGGCATTGAACTCGCCCACTGGCATGAGCGCATCCCGGCATTGAAGGAGCTCGCCGCCGACGTGGCCGCGGCGTTTCACACCGCTGCCGGCAACGAATGGTCCAAGCAAGTCGAGCGCCCCGGCAAAGGTGGCAACCAGATGTTGCTGTTGCGTGGTACGCGGCTGCCGGCGGGCAGTGGCACTGGTTTCGTCGTCGTGTTCGACGACATCACGCACGTATTGCAGGCGCAACGCGATGCGGCGTGGACCGAAGTTGCGCGCCGGCTCGCCCATGAAATCAAGAATCCGCTCACGCCCATTCAGCTGTCGGCTGAACGATTGCAGCACAAACTCGCGGCCAAGCTTGGGCTTGCCGACGCCGACATGTTAAAGCGGTCCACTCAAACCATCGTCAACCAAGTGAGCGCGTTAAAGAACATGGTCGAGGCTTTCCGCCAGTATGCGCGCATGCCGGAACCCACCCGGCAGGAACTCGACTTCAATGATTTGCTGCGCGAGGTTTTGATGTTGTACGAGTCGCTCGCCGGGCGGCTGCAAGTCGAACTCGCCCCTGATCTGCCGCGGATCGTCGGTGATCCCGCGCAGTTGCGGCAGGTCATCCACAATCTTTTGCAGAATGCCGAGGATGCGCTCGCCGATGCGGACAATCCGCGGATCGTCGTGCGCACGGAGTCGCGCGCCACCGGCATGCGCGTGACCATCGCCGATAACGGCAGCGGGTTTCCGCAGGACCTGATGCAGCGCGTGTTCGAGCCGTATGTGACGACCAAGCCCAAAGGCACCGGACTGGGTCTGGTGATCGTGAAAAAAATCATCGAAGAGCATGGTGGCAGCGTAGAAGTGGCGAACGTGTCGCCGCACGGTGCGCGCGTCACGCTGAATTTCCCGGCCGGTGCGGTGCAAATCGTGGCCGTCAAGACCGCGGCGCGTGGTTAATTGAACCTGGCCCACACGGAATGAAACTATAGCTGGATGGAGTTATGCAGCAAATTTTAGTCGTTGATGATGAAGTCGGAATTCGCGAGCTCTTGTCGGAGATCCTGCGCGATGAGGGTTATCAAGTGCGGCTGGCTGAAAATGCCGCGCAGGCCCGCGCCCAACGCTCACAGGGCCGTCCCGACCTGGTGTTGCTTGATATCTGGATGCCCGATACCGATGGCATCACGTTGCTGAAAGAGTGGGCAAGCGCGGGACTGCTGACTATGCCGGTCGTCATGATGTCCGGCCATGGCACGATCGATACCGCGGTCGAAGCCACGCGCATTGGCGCCTTCGATTTCCTCGAAAAGCCGATCGCGCTGCAAAAACTTCTGGGAACGGTCGGCCGCGCATTGAAACGCGGCGAGCCGCAGGTGAAGCCGATACTGATGCTCGCCACGCTCGGGCGCGCGGCGGTGGTCACAGAACTGAAGCAGCGGCTCGAGCGCGTTGCCAACTTAAAGTCGCCACTGATGATGGTGGCGGAACCGGGCAGCGGCGCCGAACTCTGCGCGAGATTCGTGCATCAACCGAATCCGCTACCCGGTAAACCAAATGCACCGTGGGTCGAGCCCGAGAATCTCGCCGCGCTCGCCGAGGCGCCGCTCGATCTTTTGAATCAGGCGCGCGAAGGTACTTTGTTTCTGCCCGAAGTCGGCGACCTGAATCGCGTGGAACAAAAGGGCTTGCTGCTGATTGCTGGCAAGCTTGAAAAATACAACACACGGCTCATTTGCGCGACTTCGCGCGCGCTGCCGGAACTTGTCGCGCAAGGCGGATTTGACGCCAAGCTGTATGCCGTCATTGCGGCGGTGACAGTTAACGTACCGAACCTGCGCCAACATCGTGAGGATGTGCCCGACCTCGCGAATTTGTTTTTACTGCGCGCCATCGAAGCGAAGGAAGTGCCGCCGCGGCACTTCAGCACCGCCGCCCTAAATGCACTGCGTAACTATGACTGGCCCGGCAATCTGAATCAACTCGAAAGCGTCGTACGGACGCTCGCCTTGACGGCGACCGGCGAGGAAATCGGCGTCAATGAAGTGAGTCAGGCATTACCTGCCTACGGCGCGCAGCCGGCAGTAGTGCCGTCCGCGATGCCGCTTGATTTGCCGCTGCGCGAAGCGCGCGATGCGTTTGAACGGGTTTATTTCGAGCATCACATCATCAAGGAAGGCGGCAACATGAGCCGCGTCGCCGACAGCGTCGGTCTCGAACGCACGCACCTTTATCGCAAGCTTAAGCAACTGGGCATCAAGCTCGCGCGGCGCGCCGAAGAATAGCTGCAGAGGCGCAGAACCGGCGCCGCCACGTAGCCAAAGGCGGCGGTTTCTAAGATAATCGTGCCTCCCCGCACGTCACCCGGCTCTCCGCAAGGTAAACTTTTCCAATGGGCTCCCGCCTAGAACTCAGCAACGCGATCCGCGCGCTCGCGATGGACGCTGTGCAGCAGGCCAATTCCGGCCATCCGGGCATGCCGATGGGCATGGCGGAAATCGCCGAAGTGTTGTGGCGTCACCACTTAAAACACAATCCGGCGAATCCGCATTGGCCGGACCGCGACCGCTTCGTGCTGTCTAAGGGCCATGGTTCGATGCTGCTATACGCATTGCTGCATCTGACGGGCTACGATTTGTCGATCGACGATCTGCGGCGCTTTCGGCAATTACATTCGAAGACCCCCGGCCACCCGGAACTGGGCATAACGCCAGGCGTAGAAACCACGACCGGCCCGCTCGGACAGGGAATCAGCAATGCGGTGGGCATGGCGCTTGCCGAAAAATTGCTTGCCGCCGAATACAACCGGCCCGGACATTGGATCGTCGACCATTTTACGTACGTGTTTCTCGGCGATGGGTGCTTGATGGAAGGCATTTCGCACGAGGCGTGCTCGCTCGCGGGAACGCTGGGACTGGGCAAACTGATCGCGTTTTACGACGACAACGGCATCTCGATTGATGGCCAGGTACAGGGCTGGTTTACCGACGACACGCCCAAGCGCTTCGATGCATACGGCTGGCATGTCGTGCCGAATGTCGATGGCCACGATCCGGCGGCGATCGATGCCGCGCTCAAAACTTCGCAAGCGATAGTGGACCGGCCGAGCCTTATTTGCTGCAAAACGCAAATCGGCAAAGGTGCGCCCACGCGCGCGGGCACGGCCAAGGCGCATGGCGAAGCCTTGGGCGCCGATGAAGTCGTCGCGACGCGTCAGGCCATTGGCTGGAACTATGCGGCGTTCGAGATTCCGAAGTCCATATACACCGATTGGGATCGTCGGGCGTCGGGTGCCGCCGCCCAAACAGAATGGGACGCGCGCTTTGCGGCTTACGCGTCCGTCCATCCGGCGCCTGCGCGTGAATTCAAGCGCCGTATGGCGGGCGACCTACCGGCAAATTTTGCAAGCGCCCTTGCAAGCGCCGTCGCAGCGGCGAACGCCAAAGGGGAAACGGTCGCCACCCGCAAAGCTTCGCAGCTCGCGCTTAGTCAACTCGCGCCGATCCTGCCGGAACTCATTGGCGGGTCGGCTGATCTCATGGGTAGCGTTTTCACTAACTGGCCCGGTAGCAATGTCGTATCGCGCACTGCCGCCGGCAATATCGTGAATTTCGGGGTGCGCGAATTTGCAATGGCAGCGATTACCAATGGCCTCGCGTTGCATGGTGGCTTCATTCCCGAGACGGGCACCTTTCTCACGTTCTCCGATTATTCACGCAACGCGCTGCGCATGGCCGCACTGATGAAATTGCGCAATATTTTTGTGTTCACGCATGACTCGATCGGACTCGGCGAAGATGGCCCCACGCATCAGGCGATCGAACAGACGGCGAGCCTGCGGCTGATTCCGAACATGTCGGTCTGGCGCCCATGCGATACGGTGGAAAGCGCCGTCGGCTGGGGTGAAGCGCTGCGGCGCAAAGACGGGCCGACCACCTTTATCTTGTCGCGTCAGAACGTTGCATTTCAAAAGCGCTCGGCCGGCCAGATTGCCGCGATCGCGCGCGGCGGCTATGTACTCGCGGAAGCGGATGGCGGCAAGCCGCACGCGGTGATTATCGCCACCGGTTCTGAAGTGCCGCTCGCAATGGCGGCGCGCGAACAGTTGCAACAAGAAGGCGTCAAGGTGCGCGTGGTGTCGATGCCATGCACCTCAGTGTTCGATGCGCAGGATGCGGCGTACCGCGCGTCGGTGTTGCCACCGGGCGTTCCGCGCGTTGCAGTCGAAGCCGGTGTCACGGATGGCTGGAGAAAATATGTTGGCGCTGCCGATTCGCGCGCTGGCGCCGTCGTCGGCATCGACCGCTTCGGCGAGTCGGCGCCCGCTGGTGACTTGTTCAAGTTTTTCGGTTTTACCGTCGGGAACGTGGTCTCGGTGGTGAAAGGTCTGCAATAAGGCGGGTTTGCAACAAAGCGCGAATGCGATAAGGCATCCTCGGCGTTAGCGCGACATATTTGGAGAATGACATGGCTATTAAAGTAGGCATCAATGGATTTGGACGAATTGGACGCATGGTGTTCCGCGCGGCGGTGCAGCACTTTCCGGACGTCGAGATTGTCGGCATCAACGACCTGCTTGAACCGGACTACCTGGCGTACATGCTGCGCTACGACTCGGTGCACGGCCGGTTCAGGGGCGAGATCGGCGTGGACGGCAACACGCTGGTCGTCAACGGCAAGCGCATACGGCTTACCGCCGAAAAGGATCCGACGCAATTAAAGTGGGGCGAGGTCGGCGCCGACGTCGTCGTCGAATCGACGGGACTTTTCCTGACCAAAGAAACCTGCGAGAAACACCTGACAGCGGGTGCCAGGAAAGTAATCATGTCCGCGCCGTCCAAAGACGACACGCCAATGTTCGTATTCGGCGTGAACGACACAACGTACAAGGGCCAGACGATCATTTCGAACGCGTCATGTACGACGAACTGTCTGGCGCCGGTGGCCAAAGTGCTGAACGATACCTGGGGTATCAAGCGCGGACTCATGACGACGGTGCATGCGGCGACGGCGACGCAGAAGACGGTGGACGGTCCATCCAATAAGGATTGGCGTGGCGGGCGCGGCATTCTGGAAAACATCATTCCATCGTCGACAGGCGCGGCGAAGGCCGTCGGCGTGGTGATTCCCGAACTCAACAAGAAACTGACCGGTATGGCATTCCGCGTGCCGACGTCCGATGTTTCCGTCGTCGACCTCACGGTTGAACTCAACAAGCCGGCGACCTACGCGGAAATCTGCGCGGCCATGAAGGCGGCCTCACAGGGCGCGATGAAGGGTGTTCTTGGCTACACGGAGGAAAAGGTCGTATCGACTGATTTCCGCGATGAGGTCTGCACATCAGTGTTCGACGCTGAGGCAGGGATCGCGCTCGACAGCACGTTCGTCAAGGTGGTCTCGTGGTACGACAATGAATGGGGCTATTCCTGCAAGGTGCTAGAAATGGCCCGCGTCGTGGCGAAATAACGGCATCACCCACGTTCCCCATGAGGGTCATCAAAATGGAGGACGTGAACCTCGCGGGCAAGCGGGTGTTCATTCGCGCTGATCTCAACGTGCCGCAGGACGCCGCCGGCACAATCACGGACGACACCCGCATACGTGCATCGGTGCCGGCGATTCGGGCCGCGCTCAAAGCGGGCGCTGCAGTCATGGTGACTTCGCATCTCGGCCGCCCGACCGAAGGCGAATTCAGCACCGCGGACTCGTTGGCTCCGATCGCGCAGCGTTTAAGCGAACTGCTGCAGGCGCCGGTGCCGTTGCTGCGCGACTGGGCGGATGGTGTATCCGTTGATCCTGGCAATGTCGTTATGCTGGAAAACTGCCGGTTCAACAAAGGCGAGAAAAAAAACGACGACGCGCTCGCGAAAAAAATGGCGGCGTTATGCGACGTGTATGTAAACGATGCATTCGGCACTGCGCACCGCGCTGAAGCGACCACGCATGGCATCGCGAAGTTTGCGCCGGTTGCCTGCGCGGGCCCACTGATGGCGGCCGAGCTCGCAGCGCTTGGCAAGGCATTGCGCGATCCCAGGCATCCGCTCGTTGCGATCGTCGCTGGGTCGAAAGTTTCGACCAAGCTGACTATTCTAAAAACGCTCGCCGAGAAAGTCGATCAGTTGATTGTGGGCGGCGGCATCGCCAATACTTTCATGCTTGCGATGGGGCTGCGGGTCGGGAAATCGCTCGCTGAACCCGGCTTGATCAGCGAAGCGCACGCGATCATCGATTACATGAAATCACGCGGCGCCCAAGTCCCTTTGCCGGTGGATGTGGTCGTCGCGGCCGAGCTGTCCGCGCGTGCACGTGCAAACCTGGTAGCAGCCGACGCAGTCGGCGCCGACGACATGATTCTTGACATCGGTCCCCAGACTGCGGAATTGTTTGCCGGACTGATCGCACAGGCGGGCACCGTCATCTGGAACGGGCCGGTCGGCGTGTTCGAATTCGCTCAGTTCGGCGGTGGCACTGCGCGCATCGCGCGTGCGATTGCCGAGTCGACCGCATTTTCAATCGCCGGCGGCGGCGACACGCTCGCAGCGATTGCCAAGTATGGAATCGCCGACAAGGTGTCGTACATGTCGACGGGCGGCGGTGCGTTCCTGGAGTTTCTCGAAGGTAAAAAGCTGCCGGCTGTGGAGATCCTCGAGCAACGCGCGAAAAAGGATTGTGGGGCGAGGATTGAGGATTGAGGGAATTCCGGTTAGGCTCTTACTCCATCCTCAATCCTGAAAACTCAATCCCGTCCTATGCCCCGTCGCACTAAAATTGTTGCCACGCTCGGACCCGCCTCGAGCGACAGTAAAACGCTCGCGCGCATGATCGAGGCCGGTCTCGACGTCGTGCGTATGAATTTTTCGCATGGCACTGCCAGGGAGCACGGCGCGCGCGTCGAACTCGTGCGTGCATTGGCGCGCAAAGCAGGCCGCTCGATCGGCGTGCTGGTCGACCTGCAAGGTCCCAAAATACGCATTGGCCGCTTTGAGCACGATCGGGTCGTGTTGAATAGCGGCGAGAAATTCGTGCTCGACGCGGAATGCAAACTTGGCGATGCCACGCGGGTCGGGCTCGACTACAAAAATCTGCCGCAGGACGTGTCGACCGGCGACACTTTGTTGCTTGACGACGGTCGCATCGTGCTCGCGGTGACCGCGGTCAAAGGGTCACGCATTTATTGCCTGGTCGAGCAAGGCGGCCAGCTGTCGAACAACAAAGGCATCAACCGCAAAGGCGGTGGCCTGACCGCGCCCGCGCTGACCGAAAAAGACATGCAGGACATTAAGACCGCAGCGGTGCTCAAGGCTGATTATCTCGCGGTATCTTTCCCGCGCTCGGGCGCGGACATACAGTGGGCGCGCGACTTGATGCTCAAAGCCGGCGGCAAGGCGTTGATGTGCGCCAAGATCGAGCGCGCCGAAGCGATTCCCGCGCTTGAAGAAATTGTCGAAGCGTCGGATTCGATCATGGTGGCGCGCGGTGACCTCGCGGTCGAAGTCGGCGATGCAGTGGTGCCCGCGTTGCAAAAGCGCATGATCCGCATGGCGCGTGAGCGCAACAAGCTCGTAATCACGGCGACCCAGATGATGGAGTCGATGATCAACAATCCGATCCCCACGCGCGCCGAAGTGTCGGACGTCGCCAATGCCGTGCTCGACGGCACTGATGCAGTCATGCTATCTGCGGAAACCGCGGCGGGCATGTTCCCGGTTGAGACCGTCGCCGCGATGGCTCGCGTCTGCCTTGAGGCGGAAAAGGAAGATGCATTCAGCGTTGAGCGCCGGCGCCCAGGTGCACCTGAAACCGTCGAAGAGGCGATCGCCCGCGCCACGATTTTCACGGCGAACAGCTTGTCGATCAAGGCGATCGCAGCGCTGACCCAAAGCGGCAAAACGGCGTTACTGATGTCGCGCATGACTTCAAGCGTGCCGATTTACGCGCTGTCATCGGTCGTCGAAACGCGCCGGCGCGTTACCCTGTTTCGCGGCGTCTATCCAGTCAAATACAAAGGTGCGCGGGATCCCGAACGCGCCCTTTACATGGCGGAGGACGAACTCCTGAAACGCGGCGCAGTCAATCCCGGCGACTACATGATACTGACGATCGGCGAGCCGTTCGGCAAAGCCGGGGGTACTAATACGATGAAAATCGTTAAGGTGGGCGAACACCGCCATTCGTAAGTTGATTTTGCCGAAGACGGACCTGCGTGCAAAAGTTGCAAAGCGGCCGGGAAGTGGTTAGCGGCAATCGGCATACGCGCGTAAGTTCGGCGTAAGCGCAGTTCGCTAGACTGCACGGCGCAACATATGACACGGTCGTACCGCCGCCCCTTCGTGAGCGTAGTCAACTGTATTTCGCGAGGGTAGAATACAAATATTTTTATCGTGTCAAATCCAATGTACGGCGCGCGTCAGTAGTTTGAGGAGGTGTCAATGTTTGAGCGTGAACTCGCAGTAACCGCGGCGGCAATGGTCGCCCCGGGGAAAGGCATACTTGCCATCGATGAATCCAGTGGCACGATCAAGAAGCGCTTCGACACGATCGGTATTGAATCCAACGTCGAGACGCGGCGCGCCTATCGCGATCTCTTGATTACCGCAGATGGTATTGCCCAATTCGTGAGCGGCATGATCCTGTATGACGAAACCATAAAGCAGTCGGCGCAATCAGGTACGCCATTTCCTGCAGCGATGAAAAAAACCGGCATCCTTACCGGCATTAAAGTCGATGCCGGTTCTAAAGCGCTGGCCGGCGCACCGGGTGAACAAGTGACCGAAGGCCTTGATGGTCTGCGTGAACGTCTCGCCGAATACAAAAAGCTCGGCGCCAGTTTCGCCAAGTGGCGGGCGGTCATCAATATCGGCAAAGACATCCCGAGCCAGTACTGCATTGATGTGAATATGCACGCGCTCGCGCGTTACGCCGCGTTGTGCCAGGAAGCGGGCATCGTGCCGATCGTCGAACCGGAAGTGATCATGGACGGCGCGCACACACTTGAGCGGTGTTTCGATGTGACCGAACACACGCTGCACGCTTTATTCAGTCAGCTATATCAGCAACGCGTTCGTGCGGAGCATCTCGTGTTGAAGGCGAGCATGGTTATTTCCGGCAAAGAGTGCGCGCAGCAAGCCGGCGTGCAGCAGGTCGCTGACGCAACCGTGCAATGTTTGAAGCGAACGGTACCCGCGGCCGTGCCGGGAATAGTCTTCCTGTCGGGTGGTCAAACTGACGAACTCGCTACCGCACACTTAAATGCGATGAATGCGAACGGAGCGGCGTTGTCATGGCCGTTGTCATTTTCCTATGGCAGGGCGTTGCAGGCGCCGGCGCTAAAAGCGTGGAAGGGACAGCCGGCAAGCGTGTCGGCGGCGCAAAAAGCGCTCTTTCACCGCGCAAAACTGAACAGCGCAGCGTGTTTCGGACGCTACAAAGCGGAGATGGAAAGGGAAGCGGCGGCGGCTTGATTACGTCGGCGGCTGCCCTTAAACAGTGCCCTCACAACCCGACAGTGCGGTTGTGGCTAGCGTTCAAGAAACCGGTTATCATGCGCCGTCACGCTGGCCGGCAAGCAAGTTCAAGCACGGCAAACAACTAGTTTTCAATATTTTGGAGAGGCTCAAATGGCGTTGAAAATCCGGAGCATGAAAGATTTTAGTGCCGGGTTAATGTTTGTCGGCATCGGCGGTTTGTTCGGGATCGGCGCAAGCCAGTATCCGATGGGCACCGCAGTCAGGATGGGCCCGGCGTATTTCCCCAGCATATTAGGTTGGGGCACGGTCTTACTCGGGCTTTTCGTCCTCGTCATGTCATTTGTGGAAAAAGACGAAGCGCCCTCGAAAACCGCGTGGCGACCGCTGATCATGGTGATCGGATCGGTGACCGCGTTTGCCGCACTCATCAATACCGGCGGCCTGATCACCGCGACCGTCGTGCAGATCATTCTCAGCGCCCTCGGCGGCCACGAGTTCAAATGGAAAGAAGCGATTATCTCAGCAGCGTTGATGTCGGTGACGGTCTGGGCAGTTTTTGACAAGGCACTCGGCCTGCCGTTTAAGCTTTTCCCCTGGTCTTGAACGACTGACACGAGCCAACGGAGCGTACCATGACAGAACTTATCCAGCATTTGAGTCTCGGCTTCAGCGTTGCACTGACCCTGCAAAATCTGATGTATTGTTTTATAGGTTGCTTTCTCGGCACGCTGATCGGCGTGCTGCCGGGCATCGGCCCGGTCGCGACGATCGCCATGTTATTGCCGATTACGTTCAATTTGCCGCCTACGCCGGCCCTGATTATGCTCGCCGGTATTTACTACGGCGCGAGCTACGGCGGATCGACCACCGCGATTCTCGTTAACCTGCCGGGCGAATCTTCGTCGGTGGTGACTTGTATCGACGGTTACCAGATGGGGCGACAGGGACGCGCGGGGCCTGCACTTGCAATCGCGGCGCTCGGCTCATTTTTCGCCGGTTGCGTCGGCACCGTTCTGATCGCGTTGTTCGGACCGCCGCTCGCGGAACTTGCGTTTGAATTTGGCGCCGCGGAATATTTCTCGATGATGGTGCTCGGTCTCGTTTCCGCCGTTGTGCTTGCGCACGGCTCCTTGATCAAGGCGGTATGCATGATCCTGGTCGGCTTGCTGCTCGGCATCGTCGGCACCGACGTTAACTCGGGTATCGCACGCTATAGTTTCGGCATATCGGAGCTCTCCGACGGTATCGGTTTCGTCTCGGTCGCCATGGGTATGTTCGGATTTGGCGAGATTATTTCGAATCTAGAGCAAGGCGAAGAGCGCGAGGTCAACACTTCAAAAGTCGGCAGCCTGATGCCATCATGGACTGACCTCAAAATGTCCTTTGGGCCGATTGTGCGTGGCACTGCGCTCGGCACCATCTTCGGCATTCTGCCCGGCTCACACACGGTTATTGCGTCGTTCTCGTCTTATACGCTTGAGAAGAAACTGGCCAAGGATCCGTCGCGTTTCGGCAAAGGCGCGATCGAAGGTGTAGCCGGCCCAGAGTCGGCTAACAACGCAGCTGCGCAAACCTCGTTTATCCCGCTGCTGACACTCGGGATTCCGACGGGTGCCGTTATGGCGCTAATGGTCGGCGCGATGACGATTCAGGGCATTGCGCCGGGCCCGCAGGTCATGACCCAGAAGCCTGATTTATTCTGGGGCATGATCGCCTCGATGTGGGTTGGCAACCTGATGCTGGTCATTCTGAACCTGCCGCTGATCGGCATGTGGGTGCAGTTTCTGAAGATTCCTTACCGCGTATTGTTCCCCGGCATCATCCTGTTTTGCTGCATCGGTGCATTCAGCGTGAACAACAGTCCGGCAGAAGTTTATCTCGCGGGATTGTTCGGGCTCTTCGGCTACTTCGCGAGCAAATGGGGTTGCGAACCGGGACCCCTGCTGCTCGGTTTCGTGCTTGGCCCGCTGATGGAGGAAAACCTGCGGCGCGCCATGCTGATTTC
>JANXRI010000285.1 GCA_025353085.1 Betaproteobacteria bacterium | reverse complement strand
CCGCGCGGCCCGTCGAGTTCATCGCCGAGCAATTGATAGGTCGGGCAGGTCGCGGTGCAGAATCCGCAATGCACGCATTTGCGCAAAATCGCATTCGCTTCGCGGCCCTGCGGCGTGTCTTTGATGAAGTCGGCTAGATTGGTTTGCATGCGTCTGGTTCTATAGCAGCCGCAGATAAACGCAGATTAACGCAGATGACATCCCGTGGAGCCTTGCAAAAAGTATAGGGTTCATCTGCGTTATTCTGCGGCTAAAAATCGGGATACAAACGGCCAGGATTGAAAATACCCGCCGGATCGAACGCGCGTTTCAACTTGTGCTCGATCGCGTGCAGCGCGGGCGGCAACGCGTGAAAAACGCCCAGCGCTTTATCGCCACCGCGAAAGAGTGTCGCATGACCACCGCCGGACTGCGCTGCGGCGCGCACCGCTGCGGCGTCGGCATCGGTTGCGAGCCAGCGCAACGCACCGTTCCATTCGAGCAGTTGGGCGCCGGGCAGGTTAAGGGGGGGCGTCGTAGATTTAACAGACAACCGCCACAATGTTTTGGCCGATGTGAAGAAAAGCGCCGACTGTTCACGGATATCCTGCCAATAGCGTTGCGCGGCGTTGTCATCGACCCGTTCGCCGCCGAGTTGTTTGATGGCAGCCGATACCGCCGCCGCTGCGCCGGATAGTCGCACCTGAAGTTTGCCATCGTGCCACGCGGTAGCGGAGAGCGGCAGGGGCTGGCCCGCCCATTCGTTCATCAATGCGATCGCACCCGCCGCGGCGTGTTCAAAACGCAAGGTCGCTTCCGCTACCGGCAGAGGGAGCACTTTGAGCGACAGTTCGAGGATCACACCGAGCGTACCCATAGATCCCGCGAGCAAACGCGACACATCAAAACCGGCCACGTTCTTCATAACCTGGCCGCCGAAACGCAGGTCATCGCCTTTGCCATCGAGCAGGCGCGCTCCGAGCACCGTATCGCGCACTGAAGCCGTGTACGCACGGCGCGGGCCTGCCAGGCCGGTCGCGATGCAGCCGCCGAGCGTCGAGTGCAAACCAAAGTGCGGCGGCTCAAACGCGAGCATTTGTCCCTTATAGCGCAAAGTGTTTTCGATTTCGACGAGCGATGTGCCCGCGCGCGCCGTCATGACGAGTTCACTCGGTTCGTAATCGATGATGCCGTGATAGGCAGAAACCCCCAGCGTCTCGCCGCGCAACGGGCCGCCGTAAAAATCCTTGCTGCCCCCGCCGCGGATGCAAAGTGGCGTGTGCTGCGCCGCCGCTTCGCGGATCGTGCTCGCTAACTGCTCTATGATTTCATGCATTAAAGCTTTTACCGTAAAGGTCGCAAAGGACGCGAAGGAAAAAAAGCAAAGCTAAAGGATATAACCGGAACCAATTAATCGGTAAACGCGATAATAATTGTCGTATGAGTTTTGTTTTTGGTTCAGACGCTTTCCTCTGCGTCCTTCGCGTCCTTGGCGGTTCAGCTTTAGAATCTCGGCAAGTCGGGAAATTTCTGTTGCCCCGCATGCACGTGCATACGGCCGAATTCCGCGCAGCGATGCAGCGTCGGCACGGCTTTGCCGGGATTGAGCAGCGCGTGTTCGTCGAATGCGGCTTTGACGGCGTGAAAAGTCGCGAGTTCGAGCGGCTTGAACTGCATGCACATCGCGTCGATTTTCTCGACGCCGACGCCGTGCTCGCCGGTGATGGTGCCGCCGACGTCGATTGACAGTTTTAAAATTTCAGCGCCGAATTGCTCGGTGCGCTGGAGTTCGCCGGGCTGATTAGCATCGTAAAGAATCAGCGGATGCAGATTGCCATCGCCGGCGTGAAACACGTTCATGCAGCGCAGGCCGTACTTGACCGACAACTCGGTGATCGCCTTGAGCACGCGCGGCAGCGCTCTCTTGGGAATCGTGCCATCCATGCAATAGTAGTCAGGTGAAACGCGGCCCGCAGCGGGGAATGCCGCTTTGCGCCCGGCCCAGAAGCGGTACCGTTCGGCTTCGCTCGACGAGACGCGCACTTCGGTCGCGCCGCTCGCCCGCATCACCGCTTTCATGCGCTCGATTTCCTCGGCGACTTCAGCGTCATTGCCGTCGGACTCGCATAACAGAATCGCCTCGGCGTCGAGCGGATAACCGGCGTTGACGAAAGGCTCGACGGCGCCCGTCGTAATCTTGTCCATCATTTCGAGGCCCGCCGGGATGATGCCGGCCGCGATGATGTTGGCGACCGCCTGGCCTGCTTTACCGACATCATCGAACGCCGCGAGTATGCACTGCGCGCGCTCGGGAATCGGTAGCAGCTTGACGGTGACTTCCGTAATCACCGCGAGCAATCCTTCCGAGCCCGTCATCAGCGCGAGCAGGTCATACCCCGCGGAATCGAGCCCATCGCCGCCGATTTCCAAAAGGTCGCCGTCTATCGTGTACGCGCGCAGCTTCAATATGTTGTGTACGGTCAACCCGTACTTGAGGCAGTGCATGCCGCCCGAATTTTCGGCGACATTGCCGCCTATCGAGCACGCGATCTGGCTCGACGGATCAGGCGCGTAATAAAGTCCGTACGGAGATGCCGCTTCCGATATCGCGAGATTGCGCACACCGGGTTGGAGGCGCGCCGAGCGCGCGGCCGCATCGATGTCGAGTATTCGCATGAAGCGGGCGAGCGACAGCAATACGCCATCGCCCGGCGGCAGCGCGCCGCCCGAAAGTCCGGTGCCCGCGCCGCGCGCAACCACCGGCACGCGCAACGCATGACAAGTTTGGAGGATGCGTTGAACCTGCGCTTCAGTGTCCGGCAGCACGACGACCATCGGCATCTGGCGGTAAGCGGACAAGCCGTCGCATTCGTACGGCTGCACGTCTTCGCGCGCATATAGCAGCGCGTGCTCGGGCAAAAACGCCGCGAGCGCGTCCACGACCTTGCGCTGGCGCGTGAAATCGATTTGCGGACTGTCGGCAACACTGTTCATTGATTATTCAATTACGCTTTCAAATGGGCCAATCCATTCTAGCAAACCGCCGCACCCACAGCCGGTTTGTGCGAATGCGCGCCCGCGTGGCGTGGGCTATACTTCAAACCGCCCGCGCGTCATTGCCGGCGCTCATCAAACCGCCGGAAAGCTCAATGCAAAAGCGTTTATTTCACGTCATCGCGGCTGCGGTGGTTGCATCAGTTTGGCTGCCCTCTTATGCGCAGTCGGGCTATCCATCGAAACCCATCCGCATGGTTGTTCCCTATGCGCCAGGCGGCGGCTCGGATATCGTCGCGCGCATCATCGGTCAGAAAATGAGTGAATCGCTGGGCCAGACGGTCGTCGTCGACAACCGGCCCGGCGCCGCGGGCATGCTCGGCGCGGAGCTCGCGGCAAGCGCGCCTGCGGACGGGTACACGCTGCTGCTCGCCGATTCGTCTTATACGATCAATGCGTCGTATTACAAGCAGAAGCGTTATGACGCGCAGAAGAGCTTCGTACCCGTCTCGCTGATCGCCGATACGCCCTACATACTCGTCGTGCATCCATCAGTAGCAGCGGCCAATCTCAAGGACTTTATTGCGCTCGCCAAAGCGCAGCCCGGGAAAATCAACGTCGGCTCGGCCGGCAACGGTAGCGGCAGCCATCTGACCGGCGCGTTGTTCATGTTGAAGGCCGGCGTCAGTCTCAATCACATTCCATACAAAGGCTCCGGGCCGTCGACCGCTGATGTCGTGGCAGGCCAGATTCAGTCCACGTTCGCAACTGCGCCGGGCGCTGTGCCATTCATAAAAGCGGGTCGCCTGAAAGCATTGGTCGCCGCGTCGCCCAAGCGCAGCGCGACTCTGCCCGACGTGCCGACCTTCGTCGAACTCGGGCTCAAGGATATCGTGGTGACAAATTGGTATGGCGTCGTGGCGCCCGCCGGCACGCCGCAAAGCGTCGTGCAAAAACTGGCGAACGAAATCGCGCGCGTGATTGCGCTGTCCGATGTGCGTGAACGGCTGGCGGGTGCAGCACTCGATCCGATGACGCCGGGTGCTGAAGTGTTCGCGCAGTTGATCGACGCCGAGCTCAAGCGCTGGGCGCAGGTCATCAGGGACGCGAATATTTCCACCGAGTAGTTCGCGCGTAAAAATCAGGGAGACTTGCATGCGCTTTTTGACCGCACTCGTTGCAATCCTCGGCTTTATTGGCGTGCCGCCCGCCTACGCGCAGCAGTACCCGGCGAAACCGGTGCGTCTCATCGTGCCGTTCGTCGCTGGCGGATCTGCCGACGTGTTGAGTCGCGTGCTCGCCCAGCGCCTGACGCAGCAATACGGCCAGCAAATGATGGTCGAGAATCGTCCCGGTTCGGGCGGGCACGTCGGCGCGGAAGCTGCGGCGCGGGCAACACCCGACGGTTACACGATCGTGTTCGGCACCATCGGCATTCACGCCGCGTACGCAATCTATTCGAAGCTAAACTACGATCCTGCGCGCGATCTGCAGCCGGTTGCGATGTATGCCGACGTGCCGAACATATTGATCGTGCATCCGTCCGTGCCGGCGAAAAACGTGAAGGAATTTATTGCGCTCGCGAAGAGCAATCCCGGACGCCTGAATTTCGGCACCGCGGGCAGCGGCTCGTCGACGCACATGGCAGGCGAATGGTTCAAGCTCGTCACCGGCGTCAATCTGACGCATGTGCCCTACAAAGGCAGCGCGCAGGCTATGCAGGATTTGCTCGGCGGTCAGATCGAGCTCATGTTCGAAAACCTGCCGACGGCAATCGCGCAGGTGAGAGCGGGCAAAGTGCGCGCGCTCGGCATGACGAGCCGCGAGCGCAGTCCGAGCATGCCCGAAGTGCCGACCGTCGCCGAGTCGGGCGTGCCGGGATTCGAAGCAACCGCCTGGTTCACGATTGCGGCGCCTGCCAAAGTCCCGGCCGAAATCATTCGCAAACTCAACACTGACATGAATGCGTTCCTGAAAGCGCCGGAAATGCAGCAGCGCTGGGTTGACATGGGCGTGGTGCCGATGGGCGGCTCACCGGCCGACGCCGAAAAGTTTTTCGTGACGGAACGCGAGAAGTGGAACAAGGTCATCAAGGCAGCGGCGATTCGTGGCGACTAAGATGGAAATTCAACCAAGGCGCTATTTTTCCGTTGTGGCAAGTCTGTTTGCAGCGCTGCTCCTGGGTGAAATTGCTTTCGCGCAAACGTATCCGATCAAACCGATAAGGCTGATAGTTCCTTATCCACCTGGCGGCGGTACAGATTTTGTCGCGCGCATCGTCGCGTTGAAACTTCCCGAGGCAATCGGCCAGAACGTCGTCGTCGACAATCGTCCAGGCGCGGCGGGGCTCGTCGGCACCGAGTTGGCGGCGCGCGCGCCCGCCGACGGCTACACGCTGCTGCTGGTCGATTCGTCGCTGCCGATCAACGTCACGTATTACAAGAACGCGAAGTACGACGCGATCAAGGATTTCGATCCGATCACCGACGTTGCAGACACGGCTTATATGCTGGTAGTTCAGCCGGCAGGTCCATACCAAAGTGTGCGCGACGTGATTAACGCGGCGAAAGCGCAGCCAGGCACAATTAATTTCGGTTCGGGCGGCAATGGCAGCGGCAGCCATCTGACCGGCGAGTTTTTTCAGATGCGCACCGGTGTCAAGCTGACGCACGTGCCGTATAAAGGCGTCGGGCTCGCTTTGACTGACGTGATTGCCGGCCAGATCCAGACGACGTTCACGTCCGCGCCGCCGGCGATGGGGCTGATCAAATCCGGCCGCATCAAGGCGCTCGCGGTCGCCACCGAGAAACGCATTTCTTCGCTGCCCGAAACCCCGACCTTCGGCGAGCAGGGCGTCAAAGACCTCGTGGTGGTCAATTGGTATGGAATCGCCAGCATGGCCGGCACGCCGCAGCCGGTGCTCGACAAATTGCATGCCGCGCTCGTGCATGTGATTGGATTGCCGGACGTCAAAGAGCGTCTTGCGTCGGGCGCGCTGGAGCCGGCGCCGATGTCGCAACAGGCGTTTCGAAAATTGATCGCCGAAGAGCTCACGCGATGGTCGGCAGTGGTCAAGAATGCGGGCATCAAACCTGAATAACGATCGGATGAAACTGTAATGGCAAAATCCAAATTCAATGCGGTCACGCTTGAGATGTTGTGGACGCGGCTGATTTCGATTACCGATGAAGCGGCGGCGGCGTTGGTGCGCACGTCGTTCTCAACAGTGGTGCGCGAATCGAACGACTTCGCCTGCGTGCTGACTGATGAGAAAGGATTGTCGCTGGCGCAGGCGACCGACAGCATCCCGTCGTTCATCGGCACGGTGCCGCGCACCATCCGGCATTTCCTGAAGGACTATCCGCCGAGCGCGTTAAAACCCGGTGATATCCTGATCACCAATGACATCTGGCTCGGCACCGGACACCTGCCCGACATCACCGTCGCGAAGCCGATTTTCCATAACCGCAAGTTGGTCGGGTTTGCCGGCTCGGTCGCGCATTCGCCGGATATCGGCGGCCGCATTCGCTCGCCCGATGCGCGCGACGTGTATGAAGAAGGCCTGCAGATCCCGGTCATGAAAGCAATGAACGGCGGCAAAATCGATGCGACACTCGAGCGCATCATCCGCAAAAACGTGCGCGTGCCCGACCAGGTGATGGGCGACCTTTACGCGCAGTTCACCGCGTTGACGCTGATGGAACATCGCGTGATGTCGTTATTGAAAGAGCACAAGCTGGCATCGCTTGCGGAACTCGGGCGCGAAATCCACACGCGTTCCGAGAAGGCGATGCGCGCGGCGATTCGTGCAGTGCCGAACGGCGTCTATCGCCAGACCGCGTTGAGTGACGGCATCAGCGAGCCGATCAAACTCGAAATGGAACTCACCGTTAAGGACGACACGATCGAAATCGATTTTACCGGCACCGCGCCGCAAGTGATGCGCGCGATCAATGTGTGCATGGCTTACACGATTGCCTACACGTCGTTCGGCGTGAAGGCGGTACTGGCGCCGCATATTCCGAACAACGAAGGCGTCCTGCGGCCGATCAAAATCAAGGCGCCGTATGGCTCGATTGCGAATTCAAAACCGCCGGCCGCGGGTGGCGCACGTGCGCTGATCGGACATTTTTTTCCGATGATGGTAATTCAGGCACTGTCGCAGGCGCTGCCCGAGCGCGTGATCGCGACCGTCGGCTCGCCGTTGTGGTGCATCAATGCGTCGGGGCATCGACCGGATGGTTCGCCGTTCGCGAGCCTCTTCTTCACCAACGGGGGTTATGGCGCGGCGCACGGGCGCGACGGCGCGCAAGTCTTGTCATGGCCCAGCAATGTCTCGTCCACGCCGGTTGAAATGATCGAGCAGTTGTCGCCACTCAAGGTGCATTACCGGCGTTTGCGCACGGACAGCGGCGGCGCCGGCGAGTTTCGCGGCGGCAACGGTCAGGAAATTCTGTTTGAAAGCCGCGCCGCCGGGCCGATCACGGTCGCATTTCTGGCCGAACGCACACGGACTGAAACCGCGCCCGCGGGTCTGGCTGGCGGCGCGGCGGGTGCCTGCGGAGAACTCATCATCAACGGCGAGCCGGTCAATCCGAAATCGCAGCATTACATCGAAGCGGGCGGCACGGTGCTAATCCGAACACCGGCCGGCGGTGGTTATGGATCAGCCGCGAAGCGCGACAAGGACCGCAGCGCGGCCGACCGCGCGGACGGTTACGTAAGTTAGAGGAGAAGCTCGCTCATACATGTCCCTAATGCCGGCGGACGCCGGAACCTGGCAACAGCGCGTTGAATACAACCCTGACACACGGCAATTACACAAACAATCTTCGAAGAATTTTATGGCGAAATACGCATTAGGTTTGGATATCGGCGGCACTTTCACCGACATCGTGGTGTATGACCAGCAGGGCGCTGCATCCTATAGCCACAAGGAGTTGACGACGCCGGATGCGCCGCACCTCGGTGTGGTGTCCGGCATCAAGCGCCTGTTCGAGGGCGAGCAGCTGGCCTGTGAAGACGTCACGCGTGTCGTGCATGCGACGACCTTATTTACCAACGCTCTGATCGAGCGCAAAGGTGCGATGACCGGGCTCATTACCACGCAGGGCTTTCGCGACACGCTGGAGATGCGGCGCGAACACAAGTACGAACTTTATGATTTGTTCATCGAGCTGCCTGAGCCTTTGGTACCCCGGCGCCTGCGGCTCGAAGTGCCCGAGCGCATCGGGCCGGCCGGCGCTATTGAACTGCCGCTTGATGAAGCGGCGCTGCTCGCGCGCGTCCGCGATCTCGTCTTGCAGGGAGCGCAGTCGCTCGCCGTCACTTTTTTGCACGCGTATGCGAATCCGCAGCATGAGCGGCAGGCGGCGCAGCTGATAGCGAAGGCGTTTCCGCGCCTGCCAATATCGATATCGTCCGACGTGTCGCCGCAAATCCGCGAATACGAGCGCACCTCGACGACCGTGGTCAATGCTTACATCAAGCCGCTTGCCGAGAGTTATCTTGATTTGCTCGCCAGCGAGATTGCCAAGCTCGGCATCACCGCGCCGCTCTATATGATGTTGTCGAATGGCGGACTCACGCATATCGCCGAAGCGAAGCGCGTGCCGGTGCAATTGCTCGAATCGGGGCCGGCCGCGGGCGCGTTGGCGGGCGCGTTGTTCGGCAGGCGCTCCAAAATTAACGATGTGCTCGCGTTCGACATGGGCGGCACCACGGCCAAGCTTGCGATGGTCCAGGACGGCGCGCCATTGATCGCTTATCAATTCGAAGCGAGCCGCGCCAAGCGTTTTGCGGAAGGCAGCGGGCTGCCGATCAATATTTCGACAATCGAACTAATCGAGATCGGCGCCGGCGGCGGCTCGATCGCGGAAATCGATTCGCTCGGTTTGCTGAAAGTCGGTCCGCGCAGTGCGGGCGCGGCGCCGGGACCCGCGTGTTATGGCCGCGGCGGCGTGCATCCCACCGTCACTGACGCGAATCTCGTCCTGGGTTTTCTCGATCCCGCGACATTCGCCGGCGGCACGATGACGATCGACCGCGCGCGAGCCGAAGCATCGATCAAACCGCTTGCCGACAAGTCAGGCCTTTCTACCGCTGAACTGGCGTGGGGCATTCATTCCGTCGTCAACGAAAACATGGCAGCCGCGGCGCGTGTGCATGTCGCCGAGCGCGGCCATCATGCAAGTGAATTTGCATTGCTCGCGACCGGTGGCGGTGGACCGTTGCATGCATGCGAAGTGGCCAGGCGACTCGGCATCTCGAAAGTAATCTGCCCGCCGAGCGCGGGCGTGGCGTCGGCACTGGGACTCCTGATGGCACCGGCCCGCGTCGATCGCGTGACAACCCTTGCGCGAAAACTGAGCGAACTCGACTGGCCCGCATTTGAACGCGCATTTCGCGCGATCGAGCACGAAGCGCACGACGTGATTTCAAAGACAATCACCGGCAGCAAAGTAACCGTTGAGCGCGGCGCGGATTTGCGCTTTGTCGGGCAGGGTTTTGAACTCGTAACGACCTTGCCGCGCGGGCCGTATACCGCCAAGTCGCTCGCCGGCATACGCGCTGCCTTCCTCGCCGAATACAAACGCATATTTCAACAGGTGCCGCCGGTCGGCGCGATCGAGATCATCAACATTCGCGTCGCGCTCACCGCACCGATCGGGCGCGCCGATTTAAAAGTGGAGGGGGGCAAGGGCACGGCTGCCAAAGCGCTCAAGGGCAAACGCACAGCGTGGCGTGCGGATCGCGCGAAGTTCGGCGAGATGCCCGTTTACGATCGGTATCGCCTGCCAGTCGGCAGCGGCATCAAAGGCCCCGCGATAATCGAAGAACCGTCGGCAACCATGATGGTGCCAGCGGGCGCGCGCGCGCGCATCGACCGCGCCGGCAACCTGCTCGTGGATCTCGCCAAATGATCGAGATGCCCGGCGCCAGTACGCGCATCGTCGCGCGCAAAGACGGCGCCATCGGCTGGCTCATCTTTAACAATCCCGCCAAACACAATGCGATTTCAATGGACATGGCGGAAGCCGTGCCGGCCGTCATGCGCGCATTCGAGGGCGACGCTGAAGTTCGCGTGATCGTTATCGCGGGCGCCGGTGAAAAAGCGTTTGCAGCGGGGTCCGACATCTCGGGTTTCGAATCGGTGCGTGCCGATCCGGAGAAGAACAAACACTATAACGAAGTCAACGAGCGCTCGTATAACGCCGTCTACGAATGCGTTAAGCCGACGATTGCGATGATCCGCGGCTACTGCATCGGCGGCGGCCTCGATTTCGCGACGAGCTGCGACGTGCGTTTCTGTTCGGACAATGCGGTGTTCGCGGTGCCGGCGGGAAAACTCGGTCTCGGTTACGGTCACGAAGGCATTCTGCGTTTCGGCCGCGTGATGGGTTTTATGCGCGCGCGCGATTTGTTTTTGTCGGGCCGGCGGCTCGGCGGCGATGAAGCGCTGCGGCTCGGTCTCGTGCATCGCGTGATTCCGCTTGCCGACCTCGAAGCCGAAACGATCGCGTACGCGCAAACCATCGCCGACAATGCGCCGCTGACGTTGGCAGCGCTCAAACGCGCGTTTATCGAATACGAAAAAGATCCGGCGGCCCGCGATCTCGCACGCGCGCAAACCATGATCGATGCGTGTTTCCGCAGCGCAGATTACGTCGAGGGGCGCAACGCGTTCGCGGCCAGGCGCAAGCCACAGTTCAAAGGCGAGTGACGAGCGGCGCTACGTAGCGGCAGATTCCGCCTGGTCGTGAGGCAATGTAACAGTCTGATCCAGCGGAACCTTCGTTGCTCCAAGCCCTCTAAGTGAATAAGAGGACGATATGAAACTACTTCGCACAATAATGGCAATATCGGGATTGAGTTTATTCGCCGGATGCGTCGGTGTTCCTGCATACCCTGAATACGCCGTAGCGCCCGCACCCTATTACGCCGCCCCCGCTTACTATCCACCGCCGGGTTATTACGGCCCCGCGTATTACGGCCCTGCCTACTATGCGCCCCGCGCATTTTACGGACCGTCCTTCGGGATAGGCATCTATGGCGGCTCGCGCGGCGGTTATCGTCACGGGTGGCGTGGCCGTCATCGCTGACGCACCCCTCTCGAGATATGGCGACCGGCAGCGTTTGCGAAATCTTTTAGCGGCACACAGGTAGTTCTTCACGAACATTCGTTCGTTTGCGCGAAATGCAGGCCGCATTTTAAAGGCGCGTTGGCTCGTGACTACCGCATCTGTGTTGCGTTCTGTGTCTGGGCGGTTAGTTGGTCGTCGGTAATGCAACGCCTTCACCAGGTGGAATATGGCAACTATTTTTGTCGCTCGCGACATTGCACTCGAACGCCGGCATGAATGGCGAATTTAAAGCCGCACGACCTTGCCCGGATTCAACAGATTTCCTGGATCGAGCGCCTGCTTTATCGCACGCATTACCGACACCGCATCGCCGTGCTCCGCGTCAAGAAAATCCAGTTTGCCGATGCCGATGCCATGTTCGCCGGTCGACGTGCCGCCCATGGCGAGCGCCCGCATCACCACGCGGTGATTAATGGCCTCGGCTTCAGCGAGATCTTTTTCGTTCGCCGGATCGACGAGTATGACGAGATGAAAATTACCGTCGCCCACATGGCCGAACAGCGCGATCGGCATCGAAGCTTTGGCGATGTCCGTATTGGTTTCGGCGATGCATTCGGCGAGTCGCGAAACCGGTACGCATACATCAGTGGCCACACCGCGATTGCCCGGGCGCAATTGCATGCACGCGAGGTAAGCATCGTGCCGCGCCTGCCATAACCGCGTTCTTTCTTCCTGGCGCGTCGACCATTCGAAATCAAGCCCGCCGTGCTCGCTCGCGATCGCCTGCACAGTCTTCGCCTGTTCTTCGACGCTGGCCCGGGTGCCGTGGAACTCGCACAACAGCATTGGCACTTCGCGCAAGGTGAGCTTGCTGTAGCGGTTAACCGCCTTGATGGTCAGCGCGTCGAGTAATTCGCAGCGCGCGATCGGCACGCCCATCTGAATGGTTTCAATCACCGTGCGCACTGCATCGTCGACGCCCGTAAACATGCAGATCGCCGCGGAGACGGCTTCAGGTTGTGGATGCAGTCGCAGCGTTATCTCGGTGATGATGCCGAGCGTGCCTTCACTGCCGACGAAGAGCCGCGTCAGGTCGTAACCGGCGGCTGACTTACGCGCGCGGCCGCCGGTGCGGATCACGCGACCGTCGGCCAGCACGACGGTCAGGCCCATCACGTTTTCGCGCATCGTTCCATAGCGCACAGCGTTGGTGCCCGAAGCGCGGGTCGCGGCCATGCCGCCGATCGTTGCATCGGCGCCGGGATCGATCGGAAAAAAGATCCCGCTGTCGTGCAGATGCTGGTTGAGTTGCTTGCGGGTGACGCCGGCTTGAACCGTGACGTCGAGGTCGTCGGCGTTGATCTTGAGCACCGCATTCATGCGCGTAAGATCGAGCGCGATGCCGCCGTGAATTGCGAGCACATGGCCTTCAACCGAACTGCCTGCGCCGAACGCAATTACAGGGACACGGTGTCCCGCGCACAGTTTGACGACCGCCGCGACTTCCTCTGTCGACTGGACGAAGACGACCGCATCGGGCACCGCATGCGGGTGCGCCGATTCGTCCTTGCCGTGATGCGCGCGTACCGAATCCGAAACGCTGACGCGATCACCAAGCAGCGCGCGCAACGCATCGAGCAGCGCGGCGGGCAGCGGCTTTTTCAGCGAAGAAGGATAGGCGGGCTGATTCATTGTTTGGTTGGTGATTGGATGCTTGGGTGATTGGGTGATT